>JAFQVE010000640.1 GCA_017408185.1 Oscillospiraceae bacterium
AAAATACGCTTCCCAAGGAGGAACACATTTTTTGTCCTATCCAAGAGAAATTATACCATATATGTTTTCCTAATGCCATTGTTGAAAGCTGTATGCTATGAAAACATAGTCGAAAGACTATAACAAAATTATACTAGGAGGAAAAATCATGAGAAACAAAATGAAAAAAGCATTATCCCTTATCCTTGCAATGTGCATAGTTGCAACACTTGTCCCGGTTGCATTTGCGGATGATGTGGCAGAGGTTCTTTCAACAAAGACTATTACCTTTGATGTGAACAATTTTACTTTGAATACTTATAAGACTGATCCGGGAAAGGTGGAAAATCACAGTGTTTTTAAATATACACCTTCCAGTGGGAATCCTGTTTACTATACGATCAACTTTGGTGATACCGACAGTTCTGATTATGATCAATATGAAACGTATTTTCCGGATGTCTCTAACACATACTCGAATTTTTATACCGGCGGTCAGCTTTATAATGTAAGCGGTGTAAGTACACAAGGTATTCGTTTTAGCATGAACAGCACGCATTCTGTTGTGTTGAAAACCAAAGCTCCGCAAGCGAAACCTGCGCTTTACAGAGTGACTGTAAAATATGGAATGTGGAAAGATGGAAGTACATTTAATCTTTCTTTGAATGGAACAAAACTCGGAGCATTTAGTAACCTTGATTCTAGTGTCAGCAAGACTCCTGTTGCAATTCAGCATACTGTTTTTGAATCAGATGGAAAGACTCTTTTCACACCGGATGATGATGGATATATCACTGTTTCGGTTACTACTGATTCCACATCTGCAAAAAGTTTATGGCTTTATCAGATTGTTATAGAGGAAATTGTGGACGAAGAGGCAACATTCAGCTTTGCAGCAAACGCTAATTCTGTTGTATTAGAAACAGATAAAACTGACGAGTTGAAATTTAATACGACGAAACCTTCAAGTACTTCACCTGAAAACCCTGGATATGTGAAATTTACTGACGATATGTATTTTACAACATCGTCTGCGATTGTACAGTTGCGCTTGCCGAATGTTAATGTTTATTCATCGACGGATGCAACAACATCTCTTGGTACATATGGCAGATATACCCTTGTTTCCAACAACATCGCTCACTTTTACAATTATGGCTGTATGTTTTTAAAGCACAAATTAGGTTCCGACGGTATATATAACATCACTGTTACAACCGGAAAATACAAACGCGGCGGACAGATTGCCGTTTATGCAAATGATATCCACATAGGAAATATCAGTGACTATCAAGTGAACTTTACAGGTACTTCAACGGCAATGACAGATGCACAAGCAGAGCTTCATACTACAGACCTCAAGGCGGTGAATTTAACTCGCGACAGCGATGGATATGTTGAACTTGCATTCAGAGCTATTGAGGGCGAAGGAACAAACACTGAATTCGGTGGTACGGCTAAAAATGTTGAATTTATCCCGTATTCAATTGATTTTGAAAGGGTAGATGCTGTTGAGGTAGCAGAGCCGGAAACTGTTTCCAATACAACAGTCGCAGCGCTCATAATGAATGAGGTCGGAGGAACTATTGCTGAGGAATCTGTAAACTCCGGTGCGGCAGGAAGAAGCGTTACATATACGGCAACGCCTGCTGACGGATATAAGTTTGCTTGCTGGACGGATAAGGACGGCAAGGTGCTTTCGGAGGACAGCTCGTATACATTTAATGCATACACCAATATGACAATTTATGCAAATTTTGATGAAGCAGATGCTGTTGGTGTCAAGTTCTATAACGGTAACGGTGAGTTCCTTAAGTTTGTGGAAAAAGAAAGTGGAAATCCCTTTGCTGATTATAAGAGTGAAGCACCGGTTGCGGAATATGACGGTGCAACTTTTGAAGGCTGGAGCGTATCGGATGAGACGGTAGTAAACGGTATTGTATATGCAATCGCTCAGTTTACTGATGTATCGGAAGACACTGTAACAGCAACGATTAAAATTAATGGTAATCCGAGTGAAAACGGTGCGGTTGAAATAGGCAAACCGATTGTATGCACACAAGAGAATGCAACCGCGTGGTACAGAGACGGGAAGTTTGTATTCTATGGACTGACGTATACACATTATGCATTTAAGGACGCACTTCTTAACTCGGGAAGTAATACTATAGAAAACAAAGCTCCTGTAGCGATCCTTGATGATCTTGGTGACGGCTCATATATGTTTGAATATGACGGCGGTGACTATACTGTCTTAGCGGCTGGTATTGTTTTCGGAAACAGCGAAGATGTAAGTGTTTCTTCTTGCTATGCAAATGCAAAGGCAAGAAATATAGAGAGCAACCACGGTCAATTTAAGGCATGGGTAAATAGCTCGGGTGATGCGGCAAAGCAGAGTGTAGCGCGCGGTTATATCATCTATGTAGATAACGGCCAATTTACAGTTCTTTATTCAGACTAAATAACTACAACAAGGGGAGGATGGACGGCGTTCACCCTCCCTGATGTTTTCAAAACCGGAAACATTCCGATATGGGAATGCCGCCTTTCGCGCTAAGCGGGAATAAATCACAGCGAAATCACGATAAAGGCTTCGCGTGAAAAACGTAGTTTTGCGATTAGCGAAAGCCTTCGGGATGAGCGCGATGATTTATCCGGTGCGCGGGCAGCGGCAAAAGCGTGGAGGGTTGCAAAGGGAACTGAGCTAAGTTCCCTTTGAGGAAAGAGAGCCTCTATCGAAAGGAGAAACACATGAAAAGATTATTATCCCTCATCCTCGCAACGGTAATGCTGATATCGCTTCTTCCTGCCGTCACATTTGCAACGGATACCCGTGAAAAGGTAACGTATTCTTTTATGAAGGATGATTATGCAAACGATAGCAGCGTAAAGAATGCAACAAATATTACATATAAAACAGGTAACGGAAATCTTGAATATTTTGGTGGTGAATACACCGGAACAACAAATGATTTCGGTAACTGGGACGGTGTGAATTCTTCGCCTCGTTTTCAGATGCACTCGTGGGGAAGAGGTTCTACGCATTATCATTATGCAGCGTATAAGATTAACGGAATCACAAAAGGTGATTATAAGCTGATTTTTGATTATGCGGTTCATTCTGCAGGTGCAACAAATGTACAGGTATACATCCTTGATGCCGAAACAACGGCAAAAATCGTTGCAGGAACAACAACTATGAAAGCGGCCATTGATGCGGCATACGCATCTCCTGTTGTACCGAGCCTTAATACCAATTCATCAGCCGCCGGCAGTGCAAGATTTACCGGCTTTTATACCGCAGAGGCGGATGGCGAGCATATGCTTGTTTTTATAAGAGCGAAGGGCGGAGCGTATGAGAACCGTAATGTATTTCCGCAGAGAATAACGCTCAACCCGAACCTCTACGCGCAGTTCGGAAGCCTTGATCACACACTCGACGAGGTTGGCCTCGTGGGACAGGAGACTCCGTTTACTGCAAAAATAAACACAACTGAAGAGCTTTTTATCCCCGAAAAGGATGGAGACGGCCTTACTGTTACTGTTGATAATACCGATATCGCAGAGATAGTTGATGCGACGTATACCAAAGGAATATACAGTGCAAAGTTGAAAGCTAAGGCAACCGGAACGGTCAACGTCACATTTACTGCAATGGTGGAAGGAAATCCCACGGTTAAAACTTATCCCGTGTTGGTCGAAGAGGCGCCGGAGACCTATTCGTCTGTTGTATCCTTCCATTCCGGAGATTGGGCGGGGCTTTCTGCCGCTGATATTACATACGAAAACTCCGGAAGAAGGCTTCAGTGGCTTGGAACAACAAGCGGAAACCCGACCAAATACGGTTGGGATCCATATGTGTATTATAACCTCGGAACAACCGGAATGTATGCGGCGTATAAGATGTACCTGCCTGTAAAGGAAGGTAACTATACAATAAAGCTTGACTATATGGAGAGCACGCTTACCGGACGCATAGGTCATATGTACCTTATTCCCGGTCTTTCTACCAATATTGATGAAGCGATAAAGGCTGCAGAGCCGATTTTTGAGAATATAAATTTCTACAGTAAAACCGAACAGTCAATCAAAACTCTCCGTAAGGATGTTGAGCTCTCCTATGGTGGAAGCTATATGCTTGTATGGGTGGCAGGTCCTGCGGATAAGAGCAACACAAACGGCGCATCCATCCGCCCGGTGAAGCTTACCGTCAAGCCGTATGTCAAACCTGAATACGATTATCTTGTTCACAATATGAACAGCGAAGATGCAGACGGAAACGAAATTCCTGTAGAAGCATATGTGATGCAGACCGATGAAGAGGTGTTTGTTCCGAAGCTTCCGGGAGACGGCATTACAGTAGAATCCAAAAATCCGGACATTGCAGAGCTTACAAACGTAAGCGTGGACGAAAAGGGACTTCTGACAGCTACGCTTGTAACGAAAGCTCAGGGCACGGCAAGCTTTGAGTTCGCCACGGTCTTTGAGGGGAATACATACAAAAGCACGCACACAATGACGGTCTTTGAGAGCCCGGAAATCGCACCCATAGAAATAGAAATGACGCACGATACAATGGAGTTTACGGACAGCACCGTTCCGTCTGAAGACTGGAAGACAGAGGGGTTTGACCTCGTGCTCGACCTTGCAAAGATGACAACGGCAGTCTCGCGTCGCACAGCACGATATATCAAATACCCCGATGGTACAAAGTATTTCGTAACCCTTGGTACGGGCAGCGGAATATGGCCCGGAAATGCTTCGGCACAGTTTACGATAAAAAAGAAGGTTCTCGTGCCGGGGTGGTATAAGTTTGATTTCAGAGGTGTACGTCTTAACGGCTTCGGAGATTACTCGATCTATGTAAACGGTAAGTTTGCCGGTGATTTCATTTTCCACGATGCAAAGGCAAATGACACGGACAGAACCTTGTATGACGTAAATGAAAACCTTAACACGGTTTATCTGCCGTACGGGGATGTTGAGATTTCATTCCGTGCCCGCCGTAAAAACGGCAATAACAGCTTAAGCTTTGTGCCGTATACACTGCGCTTCACGCCTCTGGAAAATCAACAGGGGTTTGGCTTTGATCGCGTGGAAAGTAACTTGTCTGCGATGATTCCGGTAAATGAGAGCGAGAGCGCAACCGCGCTCTTGTATATGACAGACGGAACTGTGCGGCGGTTCGGTCTCGGAAACGACGGGAAAGCAGATTCGGATAACGGAATTTTAAGTATTGAGGCAGAGAATAAGGCGATTGCCGAGGTGACGGATGTAAGCTTCGGTAACATCGCTGATGAGAAAAACGTATACTTCACGGTTCTTGGAAAAAAGACCGGAACAACAAATATAATAATCAAGGCAAAAATCAACGGCGAAGAGGTAAGTGACAGCATCCCGGTTGAGATTATCGCAAAGCCGACATTGGAAAAAGCAGAGCTTACTTTTGAAAAGACGGAACTTCCTGCAACAAGAACAACGAATCCGGTTCTCTCGCTTACGCGAAACACGGATCTTAAGGAATATACATATGATTATTCCGTGAAATACGAAAGCTCAGATAAAAATTTTGCAATCGTGGATGAAACCACGGGTGTGGTAACCGGTGTAAAAGAAGGAACCGCAACAATATATGCCGAGGTTACGGACTGGGATGGTAACAAGAAAACAGGTGAATGTGAGATAACCATTCTTCCTAAGCCTGTTCTTGATTCAATTGTAAGCAGTGCCGACACTATGCTTCTTGTAGGAGAGAGTACGGCTATAGAAACAGAAGCGGTTATGAATGATGGGCTTCCGGGTGATATTTCTGAATATTCGCTCTCTTACGAAAGCTCGGATGAAAGCGTTGCAACTGTCGACGAAGAAGGTAATGTAACCACGTATGCAGAAGGAAGAGCAAGCATCTTTATCTCCGTGGAAAGTGAAAGCGGAAAACGTTGTTCACAGGTGGTAAATATAAATGTTTATGAGCAGTATCCGCAAATCAGCATTGATTTTGCAGATACGATTGTCGGTTCAACTATACGGCTTCTTGCCGAAACTCCGGGATATACGCTCAATACAGATATAGCCCTGACCGCTTCTACGAGTTACAAAATGTACACCGACAGCACCGACGGCGGACCTATGCTTGCGGTAACAACCGGCAAGAATCTCTGGACAACTACCAAGAAATTCCCCGGAACATCGTTTGCGATAAACGTTGATGTTCCCAATGCAGGAGACTACGGAGTCGAATTTTTGGGAGGTACATTCTATCAGTACGGAAATTATTCGATATTTGTAAACGGACAGTATGCCGGTGATTATGTTTTCCGTGATCCGGTTGCAGTGAAATACCGCGGTCTCGGAGAGAAAAAGACATTAAATTCTGTTTATCTTGATGAAGGAAACAACGTTGTTATCTTTGCTGCTCGTGACTTATACCCGGGTCAGTCTGCAATTGCGCTGCTGAGAAAGCTGACCCTCACACCGTTGGCAGAGGAGCTTGCGTTTGACCGTCTTGAGGCAGCAATTCCCGCGCAGCTTGCAATCGGTGAGAGTGTAGATGTTTCTGCATATGCATATATGAATGACGGAACACTTCGTCAATTCGGACCGTCATATACAGCAGAGCTTGTTGATGATGATAACAAGCTTGTGCTTGCCGATGAAAAAGGCCTGGTGACGGTAGCTGAGCAGAGAAAATTCCCATCGGATGGCAAAAATGTATTTACTCTTACACCGGCGGCTGTAGGAGAGACCACGCTTATGCTCACCGCTTATATCGGCGGAAAGGCGTATTCACGCCAATACCCGATAGAAATTGTTAATTCACCGCTTAGCTCCGCCGATGCAAAAACGGAGGCAGAGGTTCTTTACGCAGGCGATGCATCGCGCCTCATTGCTTTGCCTAAGCTCGCAAACGGACATATTGTAAGCTCTGCATTTGCAGAAACACAGTATGAATCTCTCACGCCGGATATTGCGACAATAACGGGTGAAGAAAAAAATATTCTGCAGACGCATAAAAAAGGAACTGCGAAAGTCAAGGTTACAACAACCTTTAACGGAGAGAGTGTTGATGGCGTTGCAGAATTTGAAATCGAAGAAGCAGGTCTTACGGAGTTTATAGCTACCGCGGGAGGCAGTAAGCAAATCCGTTGGACTGATAAAGGCAGTGAAGACACTGTTCCGATTTATATAACTGCATATGATAATCTCGGGCGAGAACTTGATACATCGGACATAATAATCAAAGCAACGGCAAAAAATTCTGAAATTGCATATGTTGACGAGGTCAATAATTTTGTTCCTGTTTCGGAAGGTGATGCATATTTTGACATAACCGTGGAGCTTGACGGAAGAATCCGCACGCTTTATGATGTGTACCTGCCTGTTGTTTATGGAAAAGCGCGCTCGTCTTATTACACCGCAGAGGAAGCGCTTGCCGCACGGGATAATTACAAAAAGTACAGCTGGGCAAAGGATATTGTTGACGCATATATCGAAAAAGCCGACAAGTTCCTGGATAAGATTGATGCAATCTATTCAATGGTAACCTCAGAAGGAATGCCGCGCTCAATCTCGGTAGGGCAGTTCAATGATCCGTACACGTATTATTGCCGTTATTGCGGAACAAACCTTATGAAGGAATACGGTCAGTTTGCGTGGCTTCACGATCCGTTCAATCGCCCGTGGAAGGTTCAGTGCCCTGATTGTAAGCGTCTTTTCCCGTCAAACGATTTTGGAAGCTTCTACAAGCTTGGACTTAATGAATACGGCGAGTTTGACAGAATGCGTGCCCTTGAGGCGCACCGTGAAATGCTTCTTGAAAAAGAGCTTATAGACACAAGTGTTACAGAGCCGGGAAAGGAACACAGCAAGGCCTGGAAAGCGTATTACGGCTATGGTGTCAAAGGCGGATACCTCTATAATGAAATGTATGAGAATCTTGATGAGGTGGGAACGCTCAATGCGGGCGCAGGTCTGCGCGAGTTTGAAAGCGAAGAAACATGGGGTGTAGATGACAGCTGGGGATATGTCCCTGCGGATGATGATGGCGAAATTGTCATCTTCAAAAACGGAGACCACGAGCGTCATACGTATATTGCAGAGTACGTCCACTTCGGTATCTATCGGCAGTTCAGCACAACCACCGGCGCAGTACTTTCTGAGGCGATAAGAAACTGTGGTTATGCATATTTCTACACCGGTGATATAAAGTATGGCAGAGTTGCGGCAATTTTGCTTGACCGCTTTGCCGACGTCTATGTTGATTTCGATATCCGTCCTTACGGAATGCTGTTCTCCAATACGGACGGCGGTTCCAATAACGGAAAAATGCTCGGTAACATCTGGGAGTGCGAGGAAATCGTAAAGTATATAGCAGCATATGATATGGTGTACGATGTCTACGAAAAAGACCCGTATGTTGTGGATTATCTGAGAAATAAATCACGCAGCATAAAAATGCGCCACGCAAAGGAAACGGCAGCACAGATACGCACAAATATTGAGGATGGACTTCTCAGACCGGCACTTGAAGCGCTCCGTACAGGTCAGATGGACGGGAACTTCGGCAGACCTCAGCGCGTGAACGCTATGGCAGCAGTGGTACTTGACAGTATGCCCGAAACGGCAGATTGGCTTGACTTCCTTATGGCTCCGGGCTGGGGCGTTTCCTCCCGACTTGAGACAAAGGGCGGCGGTGTTGATGAGGTTCTTATGAACAGAATTGATGCCGACGGTATGGGCGATGAAGCATCATACTATAATATGGACTGGTTCTCGGGCCTTCGTGATGCTCAGGAAATTCTTGTGAATTACGACCGCTACGATAAGGTAAACCTCTGCAACAATCCGAAGTTCGTTCAGATGTACTATTCCGTAGTTTCGTTTATGTCAACGTATTATACCCCGCAGGTGGGTGACTCATCGCAAACACTTTCAACGGGTATGTGGCTTAACAGTACAACTGCAAAGCAGGGATGGGAATGGTTTGGTGACCCTGTTTTTGCACAGCTTCTGTATAAGCTCAACGGTAACAGTACCGAAGGACTGTACTACGATATAAATGAAGACGATCCTGAGCGACTTGCCGATGAGGTTCAGGAGGTTATAGACGCCTACGGGCTCTTCAGTCCGCCATCCGAGGCGATGACGAACTTTGGTTTTGCAATGCTGCGCGATTACGGTGATTATACCGATGCAACACCTGTCACAGCGAAAAATCTGAGCCGTGATGTGTGGATGTATTTCGGCAGTAACGGTGGCCACGGTCATCTCGATACGTTAAATCTCGGTATGACTGCATTTGGTTTAAACTATATGCCGGATAACGGATATCCGGCAGAGACGGGAACGGATCCGGAACGTGTACAATGGACTCACACAACTCTTGCGCACAATACCGTTACGGTTGATGAAAAAGAGCAGAACGCAAATACCGAAACCCGCGGAAAGATTAAGCACTTTGACGATGACGGTCAGGTCAAGCTTATGGACGTTTCGGCAGACTATGTATATGATACTGTCGATCAGTACAGGAGATCTGTACTTATGGTGCGCGTGGATGATGAAAATTCATACACGGTTGATTTCTTCAGAGTATTGGGTGGAGACTATCATATTTACAGTATGCACGCAACAAGCAATGAGATAGGTGAAACAACGGGACTTTCGCTTACTCCTCAGGTTGACGAAAACGGCAAATATGTTGGAACATACGCCGGTAAAAATGTAAAGTTCGGTGAAGACCCGGGAACAAACTCAACCCTCCTGTATCCGAAGGGATATACATGGCTTTTCAATGTAGACCGTGATGAAAAGCCGGAGGATACGTTTGAGATTGATTTTAAGATAAAGGACTTCCGCAAAACAATAAAGAACTCAAACGGCTTGCGCTTGCATATGACGGTTCATAACGAAGCAAACGTAAACGCAGGTGCAACGGCAAATGTTGCGATTGCAGACGGACTTCCACCGCAAAAAGAAGGAAACAAAGAAATTGATAAGCTTAAATATGTGCTTATCAAAAATGTGGGTAAAAACCTTGACACCGTATTTACGACCGTCTTTGAGCCGTATCGCACGAACCGATATCTCGAATCGAGCAAAGAACTTGAAGCTGTAATTGTTGACGGAAAGGAAAATGCCGGTGATGCACACCGCTCGCTGAAGGTAGTGCATAAAAACGGCAGAGTGGATTATATCTTTTGGTCGACGAATAACGCTGTGACATATAAGATCACGGATGAAATTGCAGGGGAGCAAAAAGATATACTCTTCCGCGGCTTTGTCGGGGTATATACAGTGAACAAAGACGGCGAAAATATTTATAAGTATGTCAACGACGGTGATGTTATCGGAGAAAAGGTAAATATGCCGGCAACGGTTATTGAGGGCGTGGTAAAAAGCTTTACAAGAGAGCTTGCTCATAAAAACGAAATCGTACTTGCTGCAACAAAAACGTTGACCGATGCAGAGCTTTCTTCGCTTCCGGGTAAATATGTATACATCGACAACGGAGCAAGAACGCGAAGTGGTGCATTTAGGATTTACGGGGCAACACGCTCGGGAAATTTGATTACACTCGACGTCGGCAGGGTAACGGCAATAAGAAAGAATGTTGATTCTTTTGATCTTTCTCTTGGGTATGAATATATGATAGAAGAAGGTCAGTCTGCACGTATTCCTCTTTCGTATAGCGAGGATTTCTCACCTGAGTTTGAGCCTGTAAGCGATTCACTCTCTGTTTCTGCGGGAAGCTCAATTTCCGTAACGGTAAAGGCAACAAGTGAACTTGGCGAGAGCGTAACCTATTCAGCAAATACACTTCCGCGTGGAGCAAGCCTTGACAGCTTAAGCGGAAAGGTTACGTGGAGACCTGACGATTCGCAGGTAGGGAAAACCCACTTTGCCGTAACAGCAACGGATGAATCGGGAAGACAGGCAACCGTTCACTTCTATGTGACGGTATACGGTTCCACAACCGGGAAAAGCAAAAACGAGGAAACTGGAACAACCGATACTCCACCCGCAGGTGGAGGCGGCGGAGGCGGTGGAGGCGGTGCCGCACCGATACCTGATAAGCCGGACGACACAGAAATGGATGACAGTCAAACCAACAATGACGGTGAAAGCGGAGAAACAGAAGGAAACGCTGATAACACGGGCACGGAGAATGAAACTCTCCGCTTCACCGACATTTCTAACTACGCATGGGCAGCTGATGCAATAAACAGCCTTGCCGACAGCGGAGTTATTAAGGGTACAAGTGAGAATACCTTCTCGCCTGCAAACAACATCACCCGTGCAGACTTTGCACTGTTGCTTGTACGTGCGTTTGCGCTGGAATCGGATAACACGGAGAACTTTGCAGATGTAAGCTCATCGGACTATTTCGCATCCGAGCTTGCGATTGCACGAAACACAGGTATCGTTAACGGCATCGGCGAGAATAAATTCGCACCGAGAAATACAATTACCCGTCAGGATATGATGGTGATTGTATACCGTGCGCTACAGAACCAAAGCCTTCTCCTTGAGGAGAAGGGGGACCGCCGAATGGCGGTGGATGAGGTGTTATCGCAATATCCGGACTTTGACACTGTCGCTCCTTACGCAAAAGAAGCCGTCACCGCGCTCATAGGTGCAGGACTCGTCAACGGCAAAAATGGCAAAATCGCTCCTGCGGACTACACCACGCGTGCGGAGGTTGCAGTGCTTATCAAACGAATATTGGATTATACAAAGGAATAAGTAATTATGAAGCTTTCGTTTTCACAGATCAAAGAAATAACGTTGGGTGCCGAAAGAGTTTCTGAAAAAAACGGAACAGTTTGCTTTTCGCGATTTACGGAGAAAGAAGAGGCAATATACTCTGCGGAAGAGGGAAAACGTCTCCGCGCTGTTTCAACTCCCGGAATAAGCCTTGAGTTTAAAACAGATGCAACCGGCTTGAATCTTGGGGTGGCAGTCAGGGAAAAAGCGCGTCCGTATTTTTCTGTTGAGGTTTTCTCAGACGGTA
>JAFQVE010000641.1 GCA_017408185.1 Oscillospiraceae bacterium
AAGGAACTTACAACCGCTTACGATTTCGATACAAAGGTAACAAAAGGATTTACCCTTTATGCTAAATGGGTGGAAATTGAAAAAGAGCCTGAAGATACAAACACACATAACTGTCCATCAATAGAATTTACTGACCTTGATGTAACGGCTTGGTATCATCTTGATACAGACTATGTTATCGAAAATGGAATCTTTAAGGGAACAACGGAAACAACCTTTGAACCTGACTCTGCTCAAACGAGAGCAATGATGGTCACTGTTCTCTATCGTGTAGAGGGTGAGCCTGCTGCGAATAAATCTATTCCGTTTGCCGACGTTGATATGGATAGTTACTATGCGAATGCTGTATCGTGGGCAAAGCAGAACGGTATTGTAAAGGGTATATCTGTAACAGAGTTTGCACCGAATGACAATATCACGCGCGAACAGATTGCGGCAATTATGCACAGATACGCACAGTACAAGGGATATGATGTAGAGTCCGGAGAAAACACAAATATCCTCTCTTATGACGATTTTGACAGCATTTCCGAGTATGCAATACCTTCTATGCAGTACGCTTGCGGCAGTGGCTTGATGAAAGGTAAAACAACATCAACCCTCAATCCGCTTGATAACGCAACACGCGCGGAAATAGCAGCAATCCTTCACAGATTTATTAAAACAAATAAATAGCACAAAACTTACAAGGGCATACCGCCGATATAAAAGCGGTATGCCCTTATAGCTTTTTACCTCAACTATTGACAAAAAATCAACAAAAAACCACAACATCCTTGATGTTGTGGTTTTTGGTGCGAGTGATGGGACAAAGCGGCTTTACGCCGCTTGCACCCTCGTCGACCCAAATCCTTCGGATTTCGGTACCCTCCTCGCGCATATGCACTAAAAACGATTGTTAATCGTTTTCTTAACGTGCATACCCTCTTAGGGTTCAAGTCCCAACGTTGATCATAGCAAAAAACCACAACATCAAGGATGTTGTGGTTTTTGGTGCGAGTGATGGGACTTGAACCCATACGTCGATTGACACACGCCCCTCAAACGTGCCTGTCTGCCTATTCCAGCACACTCGCATTTATTAACGCTGTCTCTATCGTGACAACGTTAATTATTATACGCGCTTTTGTATCATTTGTCAAGCATATTTTTGAAATTTTTCAAAAAAATTTTTTATGCGACTGATTACACCTTTTTTCACTGCAATTCGTCAACCGTCATTGAGAACGCATCAAGGTAATTTTCAATGAAATAATCCACCTCCGGAAGCCCGAGAGAGAAAAGCGCATCGTGCGTCTGCCGCAGTGCAGTCTTAAAATCAGAGTTGCCGGCATTTATCTCCTCAAGGCACTTTATATAAGCATCAAGCTTATCTGCCGCCTTGACTAACTTTTTTATCTCCGGATCATCCGTTGCCGCCGCCTCGGAAATTCCCGGGCGCATTTTATCCGTGAGGTTTGAGAGCAGTGTATCGGTTGCCTCCCGCTCTATTCTCTTATACGCGTTCTTTATATCACTGCCGTAATACTTTATCGGCGTGGGAAGATCTCCCGTAAGAATCTCCGGCATATCGTGATAAAGTGCCGCTGCCGCAACAGCACCGGGGTCAATATTACGTCCGAATACATCACGCGAGATAACCGCAAGGGCGTGAGCCAGCACCGAAACGTGGAACGAATGCTCGGCAACGTTCTCTGTTCGCGTATTTCTCATAAGCGACCAGCGCGCGATGTATTTCATTCTGTATATAAAGGCGAAGAATTTGCTCATTTTCACATCTTTCCTTTAATTAATTTATCTTATGCCGTAGTTTTCGATGATGTAGTCCATATCCTTATCACCGCGACCGGAGAGATTGATAAGAACAGAGCCTTTATCCATCCGCTTTGCAAGCTTCATACCGTATGCTACTGCGTGCGCACTCTCTATTGCCGGAATGATACCCTCAAGTCTTGCAAGGCGATAAAATGCATCAACCGTTTCTTCATCGTCTATTACATCATACTTTACCCTTCCGATTTCCTGAAGGAAAGCGTGCTCCGGTCCGGAGGACGGATAATCAAGCCCGCTTGCGACGGAATATACCGGAGCAGGATCTCCGTTTTCATCCTTGAGCATAATGCTGTTAAAGCCGTGCATAATTCCTTCTTCTCCGTATTTAAGGCTTGCGGCGTGATCGCCGAGCTTCGGTCCACGTCCAAGTGGCTCAACACCGTAAATCTCGACCGGATCATTTAAAAATCCTGCAAAGAGACCTGCTGCATTTGAACCGCCGCCGACGCAGGCAACAATAGCATCCGGAAGATGACCTGTCATATCAACAAACTGCTCGCGTGCCTCAATTCCGACAACACTCTGGAAATCGCGCACCATCATCGGGAACGGATGGGGACCGAGAACAGAACCGATGCAGTAAATTGCGGTTTTATACTGTTTTGCGTAGGATTCAAAAGCGGAATCCACAGCCTCTTTGAGGGTTTTCAGTCCGTGGGAAACCGGAATGACATCCGCGCCGAGGACACGCATACGGGCGACGTTCGGGGCCTGTTTTGCGATATCGACTTCCCCCATGTGGATCTCGCACTTCAACCCGAAGTACGCTGCAGCAGTGGCAAGTGCCACGCCGTGCTGCCCGGCACCGGTTTCCGCGATGAGTTTTTCTTTGCCCATATAAGACGCCAACAGAGCTTCACCCATACAATGGTTGAGTTTGTGCGCTCCGGAGTGGTTGAGATCCTCGCGTTTCAGATAGATGTGGCAGTTACCGAGTTTTTCAGAAAGGCGGTTGCAATGGTAAACCGGAGCGGGTTCGCCGTTTTCATCCTTGAGCATGATAGAATAAAAGCCATGCATGATGCCTTCCTCGCCGTACTGCAGGCTTGCGGCATGATCGCCCAGTGCTGTACCGCGTCCGAGCGGTTCTACGCCGTAAATATCGACCGGATCATTCAAAAATCCCGCGAACATACCGGCTGCGTTCGATCCGCCGCCGACGCACGCAACAACCGCATCCGGAAGCTCGCCGGTCATGCCGACAAACTGCTCACGTGCTTCGATGCCGACGACGCTCTGGAAATCGCGCACCATCATCGGGAACGGATGCGGCCCAACGACCGAACCGATGCAGTAGATCGCGTCGTGATAC
>JAFQVE010000642.1 GCA_017408185.1 Oscillospiraceae bacterium
AGAAGTATTTCAGTTCCGACGGCGATTATTTCAGCTGACAAACTCAATTTTCTGCCTTCTCTCTATATGATTTCAATGTTTTCTATCGCCTCACGGCAAAGGGCATCAAACGGAAGCTTTTTCTCCTCTTCAAGGATATTTCCAAGCTTCGGCTTTGTTCGCGGATGCTTCGGCGTAAATACCGTACAGCAATCCTCGTAAGGAAGTATTGACGTTTCAAACGTGTTTATTCTGCGTGCAATACCAACAATTTCCTCTTTATCCATACCGATTACCGGACGGAGCACGGGAAGAGATATTCCGTTTTCGGTAACGCCGAGAGCCTCCATCGTCTGGCTTGCAACCTGACCGAGGCTTTCACCGGTAATGAGCGCCCCGCAATTATTCGCACGAGCAACCTGCTCTGCAATCTGCATCATAAACCGGCGCATAATAAGGGTGAAATACTCTTCCTTGCAATTTGCGCGGATCTCTTCCTGAATTTTAGTAAACGGAACCATTGCAATTTTTATATTTCCCGCATATTTTCCGACAAGGCGTGCAAGCTCGATAACCTTTTCCTTTGCCCGTTCGGAGGTGTACGGATACGAGAAGAAGTGGATCCCGAAAAGCTCCACGCCGCGCTTTGCCATCATATATGCGGCAACAGGGCTGTCAATTCCGCCAGATAAAAGAATTGCGGCGCGTCCGTTGATTCCGACAGGAAGCCCGCCCGCACCCGGAATCGGATTTGCATGGACGTATGCGGCGCGGTCGCGGATTTCAACCTTGACTAAAACTTCCGGATTTTTTACATCTACTTCTATATTTTCAAATTCATCGTGAAGTGCCGAGCCTACCTCAAAGCAAATCTCCGGCGATTTTTTCGGAAACGACTTATCCGAGCGCTTTGCCTCCACCTTAAAGGTTTTTGCATTACTCAGCGTGTCACGGAGATACTCCTTTGAAACGGAAATTATTTTGTCAATATCCTTTTCAACCTCTGCTGCGCGGGAAATATTTACGATACCGAACACGCGCTTTGCCTCATCAAGCGCCGCATCCATATCGCAGTCGTCGCTCTGCGGTTCAACATAAATAGTAGACTGCATACAGTATATTTTAAACTCCCCGCAGTTTCTTATTCTCCACGCAAGGTTCTTCATAAGCCTTTTTTCAAAGTTCCCGCGGTTAAGTCCTTTAAGTACAAGCTCTCCAAGCTTTAAAAGCAATATCTCTTTCACGTTATGCGCACCTTTCAATCATTTATAACTATACATTATAATTATACATCATTTATCCGAAATAAACAATACCGCGAAAGGGAAAAATTTATTTTTATTCCGGCACATCCAATGTTGACATTTGTGAGTTTATGTGGTATTATGTGGAATATGGAGTTGATGTGTTGATGCTTGCAAATGAAAGACATTCAAAAATCCGCGCCGCACTTACAAAAACCGGCGCAGTTACCGTTGCCGAGCTTGCAAAAGCTTTCGGTGTTTCTGACGAAACCGTGCGCCGCGACCTTCTCGCGCTTGAGCGCGAAGGCATTCTTTCCCGCGTACACGGTGGCGCAATTGCGGTGGCTACGATCAAACCCGCAGGTGAGTTTTCCGTCCGCATTGACGAACATCGCCGCGAGAAAAATGAACTTTCTCAACTTGCCGCAGAGCTTATCGAAGAAGGCGACATCATCGCTGTTGATGCCGGAACTACCGCACTTGAATTCGCCGATGTGATAAAAGATAAATTCAAAAATCTCACTGTCATTACCCATTCGCTCGGTGTTTTCAACATCCTTTCCCACTCAGAGACAATACAGACCGTTCTTGTCGGCGGAAGCTACGACAAAGGAGAAGATGCATTCTGGGGGCATCTCACCGCACAGAACCTGCGTTCGCTCCACGTTGCAAAAGCCTTTATTTTCCCCACGGGCATTTCACTCTCGTGTGGAATTTCGGATTTCCATTTAAAGCTTGCCGATGTTCAGCACACGCTCCTTTCCATCGCAGACAAAATCATTGTTCTTGCCGACAGCTCAAAGTTTGAAAAAACATCGCTGTGTAAGCTTTGCGATTTAAAACCCGAACACATCTACGTCACGGACAAAAACCTGCCCGATACAGTTTACGACCTGTATCGCGAAAACAACATTACACTTTTGAAAGGAAATCAATGATATGAACGCATCAATGACAAAAAAGAGGACTAATCTTTTAATTTTCCTCTTCTCTGTAATGTATTTCACAAGCTATATCTCCCGCATAAACTTTGGTGCAGTTCTCCTTGAAATGGTGCGCGCAGAGGGATTTTTAAAAAGCGATGTTTCTCTTGCCGTAACCGCAAGCTTTATAACCTACGGCGCAGGTCAGCTCGTCAGCGGATATATGGGCGACCGCATAAATCCGAAGCTACTTATGCTCGGCGGTCTTCTGCTTACGGCGCTTATGAATCTTTGTATTCCTTTCTGCCCCACGCCCGGAATGATGGTCGGCATATGGGCAGTAAACGGATTTGCACAAAGCTTTATGTGGCCGCCACTTGTGAAAATTATGACCGGACTTTTCGATGATGAAACCTACCGCATCGCAACGGTGCGCGTATCGTGGGGAAGCTCAATCGGAACGATCGCCGTTTATCTTCTCTCCCCGCTGTTTATCTCAACAGTTGGCTGGAGAGGTATGTTCTTTTTCTCCTTTGGGATGTGCATTATAATGGCTTTTGTCTGGATGCTTGCGCTTCGCAATACCGATACCTCCGTTTCTGTAAAATCAAACAGCGCAGACGCCTCGTCCGAAAGAAAAAATCCTTTTTCCGGATTTGCTCTTGTTGCAATAGTTGTTGCAATAATCTGCCAGGGGGCGCTGCGTGACGGCATAACGACGTGGATGCCGACGTATATTGCCGAGGTTTACGACCTCGGAAGCTCGATATCAATCCTCACCGGCGTTATTCTTCCTATATTCAGCATAATCTGCTTCCGCGCAACGCTGTGGCTTCGTAACAGCAAGGTTAGAAACGAGCTTACGCTCTCTGCATATATTTTTGTTGTCGGCGTTGCCGCGGCAGTGCTTCTTGCGTTTTTGTCATCCGGCAGTGCCGCGCTCTCGGTCTTTCTCTCCGCAACGCTTACGGGCGCAATGCACGGCGTAAACCTTCTGCTCGTCTGTATGGTTCCTATGTATTTTAAAAACACCTCTACCGCATCGGGCGTTCTCAATTCCTTTACCTATCTCGGAAGTGCGCTTTCTACCTATGGCATTGCGCTTATCTCCGAAAGCTTCGGCTGGAACGTAACCATATGGGTGTGGGCTTCTCTTGCGCTTTTCGGCGGGCTCCTCTGCGCTGCCGCAACACGAAGGCGAGGATGAATTGTAACATAAATATCTCTATACTTGTTACTTCTTAAATAGAAGACCTGCGGGATAATCCTCGCAGGTCTTCTGTTTTGCTTGTTATTTCATTCTGTTATAAGCGCTCTCGTATATCGAAAGAAGTTCATCAACACCAAGGTTTTTAAGTTCATTTCTGAACTCATCAAACTCCGAAAGCGGTTTTTGACCGATGATAAACTTATGTATGTTTTCGTTGAAGTAGGTATCTATTCCCGTCCCGATTTTATCAATCTGTGCTGCCTCTTCGTCAGTAAACGCAACAAAGCTAAGAGGATTAAAATAAGGCATCGTGTGTTCAAGTACCATATCACGTGTTTCGGCAATATCCTCAGATTCAGAAGTGAGAACAGAGTCGGAATCAATTTTCGAGAACGAACCGTAAGAATTGAAGCCGTAAAGTGTTTGTATCTGTGTTCCATTCTCATCTTGAATAAACATCTTTTTACCGTCTTTTATTTCAAAGGTTTCTCCCTCTTTACCCCAAGAAACAAGCTCTACTGCCTCGTCTGTATAAAGCCAGTCTATATACTTCGCCGCATTTATAATTCTCTTTTCATCTACAGAATTGCAGATTGCAAGTCCGTACGGATCGTAATTATACTTATTCACCATTGCAACACCATTTTCAGCATCAGCTACCGGCGGAACCATAGCTGTAAGGTTAAACTCAGGATTCTTTTCCCGACAAAGAGAGTTGAAGAAATCTATCCTTGTCTGATATTCCGGCATAATAAAGCCACGGTCGGTAGTGATAAGCTCCTGCCAGTTCGCGTTTGAAATATTCATAAAGTTCGACATAAGGAGTTCTTCGTTAATCATTTTGTTATAGAATGTAAGCACATTAAGCATAGTCTCTTCGAGCGCACCATAACTCCATTTTTCGTTCTCGTAGTCATAATACACGGATATTTCCCAATAGGGTTTCCACGAAGAACCGGTTACGTTTAAGTTTGCTAATTTTGAGCGAACTGCAAAGGGATAGGAGTCAGGATATATTTCTTTGAGTTTTTTACAAACCTCATATAACTCATCAAAGCTTGTCGGTACAGAAATGCCATGCTTATCAAAAATATCTTTTCGATAAAGCCATGCTCGGACATTCTGAGTTTTCTCACGACCGAAATTAGGAATGAAATACTGCTTACCGTCCGCCGAACGACTCATATTCACCTTTTGACTGTATTCGTCCTCAGAAAGGCTGCTATAAAACCTCATAAGATTCGGCATGCACTCTTTTACATCCTCAACCGCAATCACAGCTCCCTGACGAGAATACTTGTCAAGCTCATTTTTATTGTTGAAAACAGCAATATCCGGAACTGTTTTTGCATCGGTAAACATAAGTGTGAGCTTTGTGGCATATTCCGACTCGGGAACTGCATTTACATTAAGCGTTGCTCCGCATCCCTCTTCGATATACTGCCAAACCTTCCAATCTTCATCATATGGCCAACTTGGGTGCGAGCGAATGCAGATTTGTATTACATCTTCTTTTGTAAGAGGGTCTGTGCTTTTCACGTTTTCCAAAACAGTTTCTTCTTTGGTTTCGCCGCCGCAAGCACAAAGCGCAAATAGCATTACCGTTGCAAGAGTTACTGCGATAAGTTTTTTCATTTTGAAATTCCTTTCCTGTTTTTGTTGTATTTGGTAAATAAATTCTGATTAGCGGGCGGAGCTATGCCCCGCCCCTACAAAATGGATTTATTTCTTTACGTAATCCAATATTCTCTTTATGAGAACCGCGACTTCCGCTCTTGTTGTGTAGTCAGTCGGAGCGATGAGATTGTTCTTACCGTTGACGAGACCTGCGCCGATGAGCGCGGTGACGGCTTCCTTCGCGTAAGGAGCGACGGTGGTAAAGTCGGGGTATTGCGGTAACACCTCATCCACCGCCATTCGGCGGTCCCCCTTCTCCTCAAGGGGAAGGCTATTAAGTGCACGATACACTATTACCATCATATCCTGGCGGGTTATGTGGTTTCGCGGGGCGAACTTGTTATCACCGATGCCGTTGACGATGCCTGTGTTTCGTGCTATTGCAAGCTCGGTTGCGAAGTAATCGGAAGCAGATACGTCTGCAAAGTTCTCTGCGTTGTCCGATGTGAGATTGAATGCACGGACAAGCAGCAGGGCGAAATCCGCGCGGGTTATGTTTGTGGCGGGGGCGAATGTGGTTTCGCTTGTTCCGCGTATTATGTCGGCTGCGGCAAGCGTGTTTATTGCGTCCGCCGCCCATGAGTGGTTGCCGAGATCGGTGAATTGAGGTTTTTCCACCTCATCCGCCTCGTCTCCGCTCGGCACCTTCTCCTCGAGGAGAAGGCTTTCATCATCGTCCTTTTCATCGGAGGTATCGGTTTGGTCGGTGTTTGTTGTGTCATCTGGTTTGTCGGACGGTGCGGCACCGCCACCGCCTCCGCTGCCCCCGCTGCCTGCAGCGCCGGAATTTCCCGTTACTTCTTTATCTCCGGAGGTTTCTTTATCAGTTGAAGTTCCGGTTCCGGTTGTACGTCCGTAAACGGTTATCGTAAAGCGAACCGTTGATGCGAGATCACCATCAGATGCTGTGACTGCAACGTGATTATCTCCGACCTGACTGTCGTCCGGTTTCCACGTGAGCATTCCGGATTCTTTGTTAAGAGACATTCCTCGCGGTAAAACAGTTCCCGAAAGAGTAAGCTCTTTCCCGCTGTCGCTTTTTGCCGTTATCGGGATTGAAATTGAGCTTCCGGCACTTACACTGCAATCCGCAACCGACTCAATAATGGGTGCATCTGTTTTATATGTCGCCAGTGAAATCCGCGCAGACTGTCCTTCGGCAATATTATAAATATAGCCGCCCTTCCTGTCACCGGAAATTTTGTGGCTCCGGATAAGTGAAACATCACCTACGCCGACGATAAGCTTTCTTCC
>JAFQVE010000643.1 GCA_017408185.1 Oscillospiraceae bacterium
CTCGTTCATAGCACCTGCACGAAGCGCCGCAAAACCGAAACCGGAAAGAAGATCGCTTTCAAGCGAGAATCCACCATCCTCGTCAACTATACTCCGTATTTCCTGCTTGATTTTTTCCGGTTCTGCATCATAAATAGAGGTATGCAAGCCGTCTACGCTATTGCCGTTTTCCTTATATATAACACGCGCGAGCAGACGATTTCCGGTATACTTAAAGCCTGCTACACAATCTTCAAGCACAACGTTTGTTGTGGCAGTTGCCGTTCCGTCGGAGTCTCCCATCTGTGCTGAATAATATCCGCCGAGAGTGAGGCGTGGAATCGCAGTAAACATCTTCACAAACTTAGGATTATCAAGCAGATTATATTCCTCATACTTTTCTTTTCCGGGTTGCTGTGTATATTTATAAAGCTTTTCTGATGTATCAAGCAGATACTGCACCCAGAATTTGTTGTACTGAGTTGAGTTTTCATTTCCGTTTCCATCGCGATCTACCGCCGAAAGCAGATAATCAATCGTATATGCACCCGTGTTATTCGGCATCGGATTTCCAACAGTTGCGCTGTTATATACTTTACCTGTACCATAACGCATAATCCAGTCAAGCATCTCACCCGTTTCCGGTTCACGGTCAAGCGCAATTGCAGCTGTTGCAACGGCTGCCTGATGCAGACCAAAGTTTCCGATCACTCTGCCATGTTTTGCTCCGTCGAATATCTCAAGAAGGATGTTGTCTTCCACATTCTTACGGAGCGCACCGGGACTGTCCTTTAGATTTACCGGAATAAGGTTTCCATTTTCATCACGCTTCCATGAACCATCCTCGTTCATTTCATACTGAGGTGCATTTTTCGAAAGATACCCAACTACATACGGATCGTTGTATATTGGCAAAAATGCATCATAAGACTCTGCAAGCTCAACTGCAAGATATGTGGCATCAACAGGATCACATACTGTTCCTAAATATGAGTCAGACCTAAATGTTCGCCATTTTGCCCACTCAAAATATGGGTAAAGATCCGCCCACTTGTCAAGAAGAATAGCGCCGGCTCTGCCATATTTCGCATCACCTGTATAAAGGAATGCCTCGCGAAGGCTTTTAAGCGCACTTTTCATAACTGCGCTGTTAGTTCCTTTTGCCTGCCAGATGCCTTCAAAAGCGTAATTTGATGCAAATCTATACAGTACGGGGCCTGTTCTGCTTCCATCCTTATACCATGCATATCCGTTTTTATTTTCAAATCGCGGATCATATCCGGGCACACCCTTCTCATCAGCCATTTCCTTTGAAATATACGGCTGACGATAGCCGAAGCCGTCATCAACTGCCCAGCCACGAACACCGAGCTTTTCATCCATTTCATCATAAAGGTCGTTATTCAGATATCCACCCTCTAAACCGTAACCGTAGAACGCATACCATTCTTCATTTCTCGGATCGTTGTCAAACCATGCAACGCTTCCGGGTTCCGGAGCGGAATCCATCGGACGTACGCAAGTACATTCTCCGCCGGCTTTAACACTTTCGCAGACAAACAACTCATGATGTCTCTGCAAAGCCTGTTCATAGCTCCAGAGCTTTTTGCTTTCCGTCACGCCAAGTTCAAAGAATTTGCCAAAGTCATTTGACGGGAAGAGACGTTTACATTCAGGGCACTGTATCTTCCATTCATAACTGAGTGCCTGTGATAAAAATCCGTATTTACTATACTCAAGAGTAAGGTCCTCTTCACAATAGCGGCAAACGTTGTTGGTCGGATCCCAGCGCTGCCCCGGGTAATAATAGCGTGGGAGCCCTTCCGGCACTGCCATATTATATATCTTGTCGAAATTCTCGAGATAAACATCTGCTTTTGCTACAGCAGTATCGCGCAGATTCTTGGCCCATGAATATTTCGTTGCGTTTGCCTTTGCATTCTCGCGGTCGGCAACCGTAAATATCTGTGGGGTGATACTTGCATCCCATACGACATCGATTTCAATCGGTGAAACGCTGATCTCACCAATATTTTTCCACTCCGGATTTATCTCCGGAACAACAATCGCTTTTCCAAGATTTATTCCGTAAACCATGCCGTTTTCAGATAGATTCACAATATCGCCCATTCCTTCATCAGCAAAGGTCCACGTAATATACTCATACGGAATTTTAACGGTTTTACCGCTGTTCATAGTAACAGACAACTCTATATCCGTTCTACCGTAAATATATATTGTATCTGCATATGAAACTTTCACTCCGCATGACGAATCCACACCGGAAGTGTCCTCAACCGTTATAGAAAGAGTCCCATTAAAATGCTTTCCCCCGTATGTAATGATAGCTTTTATTTCTGCCTTGCCGTCGCTTATACCGATAATCTCTCCCGACTCAGAAACAGTTGCGACCTTCTCATCGCTCGATGACCAAGCTATCTTCTGTATATTTTCAGCTTCATAAACAATTTCAGCACCGTTCTTGTCATAAAGCTTTATACTTGGGATTAACGTTTCACCACCGAGCGTTATAACAGAAGTTTCCGCTGTAAGCTTTGCTTCCTTTACATTATCTCCGGATACCGACGGCTCGACCACGTTAACCGTTACGGTATCGCTCTCAAATGTCTTTCCGCGAGCAAAAACCACAGCTTTCACCTCTGCACTGCCGCAAGCTTCTGCGGTAAGCACCGTTCCGTCAGCCGAGAGCGAGACTGCGTTATCCGGGTTTGAAACAAGCACAAAGCTTTTGACAACTCCGCCGGAAACAACCTTGCGGTCCACCTGCTCAAGCCTTACATCAACAGCAACATCATCTCCGATTTCATACCGGGCTTTCGGATAAATGTATGCAGCTTTAAGTGCAACATCCTCGCTTACAGTTATCAGATTCTCAAACGTGTACACACTTCCGCCAAGAATAACATAACTCTTTACCATCGCCGTGCCGCCGGAAAGCGCGGTAAACACTTTGCCGTCATCAGACTGTGAAAGCACTCCTTCGCCATCCTCTGAAAGCGCATGATGGACATAAGCATTCGAAGCATCAACCTGAGTTCCTGTCGCATCCAACAACGAAACACTTGTCTTTTCACCCGGAGCTATACTCTTATCTGAGAAAACGACAGTTGCCGCAGACGCTGCAGGGCTTCCCACAAGATAAACTCCCTCAAATATCATTTTATACTTTGTCGGAGCTTTCTTACTGTAGCAGGTTTTTAATATCATAAGATACTCGACATAGCCTTTGCTGTAGTCAAGATTTTTATCCGCAACAAACTCACCGATGTTGCTAAACCTTACAGTTTTTTCTGTTGAATCGTTGAAATCTGCCTCTCCAACAAAGTTTTCATCTGACATATAAGCATCAATACCTGCCTTGACCGACGAGAAAGTCATTTCATCTTCATACGGCAGCATATAGATTTCTGCAAGACCTGCACTTGACCGCGTACGACCGGATATATCTACGTTGTATTTTCCCGGTGCAGGAACTTTCACCTTGAATGCGATCCAGTCTCCATCCAATCCGCAGGAGTCCATACCATTGGAATACTGGGTAAAATACTTTTTACCGGGTCTTCCTTTAACCTGTGCTGAAACCATTGCCCAAGGTCTGACAGTTCCATAATCGCGATATGCATAAGTATTGAACTCTTCCTCTTTAATATCTCTGCCCGCAGTTGTATCTGTAACCTCTATTCCCTGATTTACAGTCATATCGGAATGTCCTTTTATCGAGAACATATACGACTGATTCGCATCTGCCCATGTAGGCTCAATTACCTCAATTGCCATTTCCTTTGAGATTGAAACGCCGTCAAGAGTTCCGATAGCCTTTACCGTCGCCGTACCTTCGGCAACTGCGTAGATATTACCATCGGTACCTTCAAGCAGTGCCTCATCAGGATTTCCGTTCTCCGCAATTTCAACGGTGACAATACCGAGGTTTCCGTCTATTACTTCATCACCGCTAAACCATTTCACTTTCGGCGCAAGCTTTTCGCCTACATAGGTGTTTTCTCCGAAGGAAACCTCTATATCCGTAAGAGCTTTCTTTTCCGGGACTTTGTTCAAAGTAAGAGATGAAATATTGATTTCTCCTGCTTCATTTGCACAAAGCAAAAGAACATATGCGCCTGCTTTTAGACTCAGCTCTTTTGATGATGCACCAACAAGACTCTGGGCACCCTCTGTTTTTGCAGCAGACGTCCCTTGGTATTTATATGTGCTTGCACTGTCTACCGCTTTATAATCATCTTTATTTATGCCTGCAAAGGAAAAATCGCTGAACTTCATGGCATTTTCTCTTGTGCAAGCTGTGTCATCTGCGTTTCCAACATACTGTCCGTATACTCTGCTGTCTGCAAATGCACCTTCAAGCGTTCCTGTGTATTCTCCTGCTGTCACCTGTGCATTCACCGGAAGAAGGTATACATCCATATCCGACGTTGCAGAGGTGTACAGATAAGATTTCACGTCGATGGTATATTTTCCGGCCGACGGAACTTCAACCTTAAATGCAATCCACTCACCTGCATTTGCTGCGATTACACGAGTAGCTGCAGAATTAAAATTACCAACTGCCATATTGTATAGGTTTGTGTTTGCTCGCCCAATGCATGTAGATGTGCCCGCACCAAGATAAGCCCATTCCGCATCCGCAAGTTCTTCTGTTTTGAATGTATTATTCTTTAATGTTCGTACCTGTGTAAATGTGTTTCCTCGTTCAATCCAACTTCCGTTGGTAAATGCATAGGTGTATGATACTGCACCAGTATCTTCTGCAGAAATCACCGGAAGCATTGAAATTATCATTGCTATTGCAAGAATAAGTGATAGTATCTTTTTCATAGGTCTCCTCCTGTTTTGTATCCTATACGAGGGACATAAGACCGGAAAGTCCCTGTCCCTCGCCGAAGAGGTCTTTATTGTACAGAGGTCGCTACTGCTGTGGTGTAGATAACATAAAGCTTGTTATCAGTTCCTTTATAGATAAGGTATCCGCGTGCATAGTCATAGTTACTTTCTGTATTAGGCTTTGCGCAGAACTGACCGTGACCGTCATCCACGTTTTCATCAACGCCGTTTCTCTGTGAAGCCGCTTTTGAACCGTCGGTTGAGCCGATATTGATATCGGTATCACTTCCGAAAATGATTCCGGCTTCAACAATTTCAGATGCATCGCCTCTGTCGTATTCTATCATATATGCACCATCAACAGGCGTTTCGTCAAGAACTACAAGCGGATTTTTCTCAATTTCTTCCGTGCCGAAAGTGATATTCTCATCTCCATTCCACTGATAGAAGGTGTATTCCTCACCGTAAGCAACCTTTACATCGCCGCGTTTCCAATACTTCGCGCTGTCATCACCATTGAAAATCGCTTTACCAAAACCGCCATAGTTATACTGTGCTACTGCACGGGTGATACCTTCAGAAACATCATCGCCTTCAAGAAGCTGTGTTTCTTCATCAATCCACCAACCGTTAAGACTTCCGCCAACGACGCCATATCCGCTCGTCGGAAGAACTGCCTTGCCATCTGTTGCTGTTATTGTATCTACATATGCACCGTTTTCATCCCAGAACTCAACAGCGTGAGTTGCGCTTTCTTTCGGTGTTGTGTAAACCGGTGTGAGGTATGTCGGAGACATGATGTTGAAGGTGTATTCAGCATCACTTGATACCCAAACACCGCTGTCTGCAGTACCACGTATCCAGCCTGCAAAGTTTTCTGTATCGTCGGCCTTAACGGTTACGCTGCTACCAACCGGTATTGATGCGATGTTGTTTGCATTCAAGTTTGTGTAGCTTTCCTCGCCGATTTTATATTGAATATCTGCACCTGTTGCAAATGCAATATTGCCGGTTAGTTCAGTGGGTGCATTTGTCGGTTCGTCTTCAATTTCGGCGGTAAGTGTGAGAGTAGAAATATACATTTCTCCCGGCTCATTCGTAACAAGAAGAACGATATGCACACCGGCATCAAGCGTAACATTTTTTGATGAAGTTCCGCTAATTACTTGCGGTGTGGTATTCTTCGTATACTTCAGGCTTGCACTGTCAATCGCTTTGTAGTTATCTGCACTTATGTCTTTAAATAAAAATTCGTTGAATTTCTTTGCATTTTCTCTTGTGCAAGTCGTGTCTCCTGTATTTCCGACATACTGTCCATATACACTGCTTTTCCCAAATGCAGGCTCGAGGTCTCCTGTATAATCTCCTACCGTAACCTGTGCATCTGTAGGAAGGATATAAACATCCATATCTGATGTTGCACTTGTATGATACGCAGCCTTAACCTCAACATCATATTCTCCGGAGGTCGGAACTTCTATCTTAAACGCAAGCCATTCTTCTACATTATTTGCAACAACGCGTGTTCCGCTATATGTGCCTCCATGTACCATATTGTACAAATTGCTGGAAGCTTTGCCAATCATCGCAGATGCGCTCGTTCCAAGATACGCCCATTCCGTATCTGTAAGTGACTCGCTTTCAAACGTGTTAATCTGATTCTTCAACACACGCTCCTTGGTTGATGTGTTTCCGCGCTCAATCCAGCTATTGTTGTAGAAATTATACGTATACGTTACCGTTGTTGCATCGCTGTCTGTTGCGAAGGCCGTGGGGATAAACGCCATAATCATCGTGATTGCAAGGATAAGTGATAATAATTTTTTCATTATGTTTCGCTCCTCTTAAGTTTTAATTTATATATTTAAATGCCGATGATCCGACATATTATTTTTAAAGCTTTATCAGGTCGTCGTAAATGATTGTGTGCTTTTCATCCAACTCACGGTACTTGTGGCTATGGCCGCAATACCAATGCTCAAAAGAAACAGTATCATCTATATATTTTTCAAGCTCGCCGAGAGCCGGACAGAAGGTTGCGTCCGGCGGCGTCTGCTCATACTTATGGGTGAGGATATAATCAAACTTAAAATTATTTCTTTTTATCGTTTCATATGCAAGCTTAAGCTCCGTCTCTTCCGGTTCTTCCCCGGGATAATACAAACCAAGCTCATGCCATACGTTTGATGAC
>JAFQVE010000081.1 GCA_017408185.1 Oscillospiraceae bacterium
CTTGGATATACCATCCAGTTCGGCGTCCTCGGTCTTGCAATCGGCGCAAGATATGATGGCTATGCATGGCAGCAGGTAAACGGCGATTGCATAACGGTAAAAGACGGAACGCTTATGGTAAACGACGGTATATTCCTCGGCCGCGGCTTTTCGCATCTCGAAACATTTGTAAAGCCGGACGATACCGACGTTGATGTTGAGTTTTCACGTTCGGCTTGTCTCCGTCTTCTCGGCGGCAATACTATTATCAACGGCGGCACATTCCACGGCAAGGGAAATTCAGATGTTTTAGCAACTGAGAGCGAAGCAAATGTCACCGTAAAGAACGGAACGTTCAGCACAAACCATCTTCGTGTTTTATTGGTTCCTACTATAAGTGTAACCACATACGGTTATTGGTGCCCGTATGTCATAGGTCACGAACAAAGATACGGCTATAAATATCACCCTGCATCAGATGCGGGAAGCATCAATCTTAAATCAGATATGCTCGACCCGCAGAGAAACACAGCCGAGCTTAATGGTGAAATCTTACCTGTCAGCGAGTGGAAAAACCTTGCTTTCACCGGGGATGACGGAGCGACAACTGTCGTCATTACCCATCATTTAAGCAATTCCGACAGACGTAATTACATGAGAG
Organism: Oscillospiraceae bacterium; assembly: GCA_017408185.1. The sequence continues at coordinate 641 of JAFQVE010000081.1, forward strand.
GCAACATCGAGGATAAGGAAATCACCTCTGCGGCAGTTCTCGGAACAATGGCACAGGGAATGGAGCTTGCTTCCGATGTACTCGAGCTCAGCGCATCAAACGTCAGGAAAATGGATGTGGAGTGGTATCACAACGGAAGCCCTGCAGAAGAAGATGCATTGGTCGGCGCAGGCGACTATCAGGCAAAGATAACTCTGACTGCAGATGCAGGCTATAAATTCACAAACAGCTCTCAATTTACTGTTATGGGATACAATGCAAAGGATGTTGAGATTTCCTCAACAGGAAAGCGTGCATATATCCGGTCAAAGGTATATAGCTTTGAATGTGACCACAGCCTTAATGAAGATCCATCAATTCATTTTGATGAAGAAAACCACTATCAGATTTGCACAGTCTGCGGTGAAAAGCTTGTGTCGGAAAAGCACTCCTTCAGTCAGGGAGAGGTGCAGGACGGATATATGAGGTATAACTGCCAAACCTGTGATTACTATATTGAAAAGCAAGACGACGGCAAAATCAAGATTCAATATATAGATTTGCGGATTGTCAATCCTGAAGTTGGCAAAAAGCCCGATTATCAAAGCAGCATATCCGCAGGCGAAGGTGTGTCCGTTGCAAAGATTAACGACACGTATACCAAGGATGGCGTCAAGTGGATAAAGGCAGGCACGGGCTTTGAGGTCGGCAAGGATGATTTGTTTGCAAGCAGTATGTGGTATAAGGCAAATATTTATCTTGACATAGAAGATGACTATGCTTTATCTAAAAATGAAAAGGATGAGTATGACACATATGTTTATGTAAACGGCAGCGAAGCGAAATATGAAGTTGACGGAAATGCCATAACGGTATATTATGAGTACACTACTGATGATGTTGTGGTTTCGAGCATAGATATGTGCGGAATTGATTGGCCTGAAATCGGAAACACGCCCGATTGCACCGTAGAAAGCGCAATCCCCGAATACTATGGATTGAATGATGATTCGGGAGCAGTCAGCTGGTATGTAGACGGTGAGTATATGGACAAAACCTCAAAGTTTGAGGCAGGCAAGACATATTCAATCAAGCTTTATGTTGATGCCGTAAAAGTCGGTTGGGATTATGTTGCAACGTTCAATAACAGTCTTTGCGCAACGGTTGACGGTTTTAACGTTAAAACCGAGAACATTGACCGCTTGCATGATACTACTGTTGTGCTTACATTTGAATTCCCGACTCTTGAAGAAGAAAAAGAAGTAACAACAGAAAATCCCACAGAAACCGAAAAGACGAACGGAGCTGAACAGACAGAGGGCAAAGAAAACCCATTTGTTGATGTAAAGAGCAGCGAATATTACTACGAACCCGTCCTCTGGGCGGTTGAACAGGGCATAACGGGCGGAACGAGTGCTACTACATTCAGCCCCAATAATCCTTGCACGAGAGCGCAGGTTGTAACCTTCCTTCACAGAATGGTAGCAAGTCCCGAGCCTGCGGCAATAACAAATCCCTTTACAGATGTAAAAACAGGAGTTTACTATTATAAGCCCGTTATGTGGGCTGTGGGAAGCAACATCACGGGAGGAACAAGTGCAACCACATTCAGTCCCGATGCAACCTGCACAAGAGGTCAGGTCGTTACATTCCTGTGGAGATGCGCCGGTCAACCCGACCCGAAATCGGATAAATGCGATTTTACAGATATTTCATCCGACAGCTATGACTACAAAGCAGTTCTCTGGGCAGTTGAAGAAGGCATCACGGGAGGAACAAGCAAAACAACATTCTCTCCGAACAACCCTTGCACAAGAGCACAGGTCGTAACATTTATGTATCGTATGGTAAATAAATAAGAAACAAAAACAGCCACATTCCGAGATCTCGGAATGTGGCTGATTTTAAGTTTTAGTTACTGAATTTTAAGCATAAGTCGCTTATCAATATCGAGGGTGAGTTTTCCGTTTTCTGCAGTATAAACCTTTCCGTCTTTATCTGTAAAGGAGAGGTTTTTCTGTGTTTCGGGAAGCTCAATTACTACAGAACCGGGCTTGTCTGCGTCGATGCAGAGCTCACGTACCTCATAGTCCTCCCAACGGATTTCAAGCTCATATCCGCCGCGTGCGCGAAGACCGCGGAAAGAGCCTTTGTTCCACTTCTTCGGAAGTGCCGGAAGAAGTGCGATAAGCCCTTCGTGGCTCTGAATGAGCATTTCGGCAACACCTGCGACATAACACATACTTGCATCAAGCTGGAAAACATTGTTGGATGCAGTGTAGAGATCCATAAGATTCGGTGATGTGCAACGTGTGATGTAGTTTTCAATCATCTCGAAGGCGCGGTTTCCGTCACGGAGTCTTGCAAACTCGCACATAAGCCAGGTAAGGCTCCAGCCAACGCTTGTTGCGCCCTGACCGTGAGCATCAAGACCGCCCGAAATTCTACGTTTGAGGGTTACCTTAATCGCCTCATAAAGCTCGGGAGTATTTCTTGTTATTGCATTATCGGGGAAGAAACCGAAGGTGTTTGAGAAATGACGGTGACCAATTTCTGTTTCCTCATAATCCTCAATCCACTCTGCAAGCTGACCGTGTTTGCCCACAAAGAGCTTCGGAAGCTTCTTGATTGCTGCCTCTGCAGCCTTTGTATCGTCATCGGAAATACCGAGGATACTTGATGCCTCAAGATACATTCTGAGGAGTCCGCCGATAATTGATGTATCCATAGTGGAGCTCATTGCAAGGAAGCAGGCATAATTCTCACCGTTTTCATCCTTTACCCAATAGCGGTTTTCGGGGCTTGAAGAAGGTGCATAAACAAGTCTTCCTTCCTTATCCTCAAACATTGTATCGAGGAAGAAAAGTGAGCTTTCGCGAATCATTTCATACGC
>JAFQVE010000082.1 GCA_017408185.1 Oscillospiraceae bacterium
CTGCGGCTCGGTGGTAAATCTGTTTGATTTGCCGTATAACCACAAACCGGCTCTTTGCGGCGGCGTGCTTGAAGAGGAGTGTGCATCGCTTCTTTCCCGCTTCTTTCTTTCGCTCCGCGAGCGCAATAAACTGCGAAAAAAGGCGAAATTAAATGAAGTTTAACATCTCCGTAACAGAAAAAGATTTATTTGTTAACAAAATCAGCTTATAATAATATACGTAATCGGTCGAGAGGCTGTTAAAAGCAACACTCACACGAATCCAAGACGCTTTTGTCGTTGTTTTGCATTTATAGAAAAAAGCAATTTTCGCATCGAGGATTTATGTGAAAGCAAGAGAAAAAACGCAGTGAATACTGTTATGTATTCGCGAGTATTTTTCCGCAGATTTCGCGGAAATTATCCTGCGAAAATCGTGTTGGCTTCGTGCGAGTGTTGCTTATATATATTTGATAATAATCTTTTCTCTGTTACTCCTCCCCACTCCTATTGCAAAACATAGAGAAAAAGAGCGGTTCTTATGCGCGAACCGCTCTTTTTCTCTTTTTATTCATAATTTTTTTACGAAAACAAACAAATATTTTTACAAAAATCGCTTGATTAATCGTGTTTAAGTGGTATACTAAAAATACAGACAGAGGAAGTTTTTACATCTGTTTTCACCACATTGGCAAAGGAGGTTAATTAATATGAATATGCAAAAACTTACCAAAAAGTCAATTGACGCAATACAAGACGCGCGAAGCTGTGCCCTTGAATACGGCAACCCCCAGATAGAGCAGGAGCATCTGCTTTTCGCGCTTGTTTCACAGGACGGCGGACTTATTCCCGAGCTTTTAAAAAAGCTCGGTGCAACGGGACTTCGTGATGATGTGCGCCTGCTTATAGAAAAGCTCGCAAAGGTATCGGGCGGCTCGGATGTATATGTCTCGCGCGATGCAGAAGCCGCGCTTAATGCCGCAGAAAAGCGTGCCGAGAGCCTTCGGGATGAATATATCTCCGTTGAGCATCTTATGCTCGGGCTTCTGGATAAACCGTCATCTTCCCTTAAATCACTTTTCAGCTCAAACAACATCACAACGGATAAGTTTTTAGAGGCACTTGCCGAGGTGCGCGGCAATGCGCGCGTAACATCCGATGACCCCGAAAGCACATATGATGCACTGAAAAAATACGGTACGGACTTAACCGCGCTTGCACGCGACAAAAAGCTTGACCCCGTAATCGGGCGCGATACGGAAATAAGAAATGTTATACGCATTCTCTCGCGCAAAACAAAAAACAACCCCGTTCTTATCGGTGAGCCCGGAGTCGGCAAAACAGCGATTGCCGAAGGCCTTGCCTCGCGCATTGTGCGCGGCGATGTCCCCGATTCCCTTCGCGACCGCACGATATTTTCGCTCGATATGGGTGCACTTATTGCAGGAGCAAAATTCCGCGGCGAATTTGAGGAACGCTTGAAAGCCGTTCTTAATGAAATAAAGTCGAGCGACGGCAAGATTATCCTCTTCATAGACGAGCTTCACACCATCGTCGGCGCCGGCAAAACAGACGGTGCAATGGATGCAGGAAACCTCTTAAAACCGCTTCTTGCAAGGGGTGAGCTTCACTGCATCGGTGCAACAACGCTCAACGAATACCGCCTTTACATCGAAAAGGATGCCGCGCTCGAACGCCGTTTCCAGCCGGTGCTTGTCGATGAACCGACGGTTGAGGATACCATATCTATCCTTCGCGGAATCCGCGAGAGATATGAGATTTTCCACGGAGTTAAAATTCAGGATCAGGCACTTATTTCCGCCGCGGTTCTCTCATCACGCTATATCTCCGACCGCTTCCTTCCCGACAAGGCAATTGACCTTGTCGACGAGGCGTGCGCGATGATACGCACCGAAATTGATTCAATGCCTGCCGAGCTTGACGATATCTCCCGCCGCATTATGCAGCATGAGATAGAAGAAGCTGCCCTTCTCCGCGAAAAGGACGAGGCATCTCTCGAGCATCTTGAAGAAATACAGCGTGAGCTTTCCGAGATGCGAAGCGACTTTGCCGAAATGCGCGCAAAGTGGGAAAACGAAAAAGGCTCTATAGAAAAGCTTAAAACTCTCCGTGCAGAGCTTGAAAATCTTAACACCGAAATTGAGCGCGCAGAGGAAAAATATGACCTCAACCGCGCGGCAGAGCTTAAATACGGCCGCTTGCCACAGCTCCGCGCCGAAATTGAACAGGCAGAAAAGGCTGCCGAAGCTGCCGAAGGGCAGAGAAATCTTCTCCGCGACAAGGTCACAGACGAAGAGATAGCAAAAATTATCGGTCGCTGGACAGGTATACCCGTATCAAAGCTTTTGGAGAGCGAACGCGAAAAGCTCCTGGCTCTTTCCGATATTCTTCACAAGCGCGTTGTCGGTCAGGATGAGGCGGTAACGGTGGTGAGCGAGGCTATTCTGCGCTCACGCGCAGGTATTGCCGACCCGAAAAAGCCAATCGGCTCTTTCCTTTTCCTCGGTCCTACCGGTGTCGGCAAAACCGAGCTTGCAAAGGCCCTTTCCGAAGCTCTCTTTGACGATGAGAAGAATCTCATCCGTATAGATATGTCCGAATATATGGAGAAGCACTCTGTCTCCCGCCTTGTCGGTGCGCCTCCCGGATATATCGGTTACGAAGAGGGCGGCCAGCTTACAGAAGCTGTGCGCAAAAAGCCGTACTCCGTAGTACTTTTTGATGAAATTGAAAAGGCACATCCGGATGTGTTTAACATTCTGCTTCAGGTGCTTGACGACGGGCGCATCACCGATTCGCAAGGGCGCACGGTTGATTTTAAAAACACAATTATCATCCTCACCTCTAACCTCGGCTCTGATATAATCCTTGACGGAATTACAGCTGACGGAGATATTGCCGAGGATGCGCGAGAGCGCGTTTCTTCCCTTCTGAAAATGCAGTTCCGTCCCGAGTTTTTAAACCGTCTTGATGAAATTGTATTCTACCGCCCGCTTACGCGCTCAGACATCACAAACATCTTAAAGCTTATGTTTGCTGATTTACAAAAGCGGCTTGATGCGCAAAAGCTCACTCTTGAGGTTACGGATGCCGCATGCGATTATATTATCGAGAACGGCTTTGAGCCGATATACGGCGCACGTCCGCTCCGCCGCTTTATCCAGAGCAAGGTTGAAAC
>JAFQVE010000644.1 GCA_017408185.1 Oscillospiraceae bacterium
GGAAAAAAGCATAGTGCCACTGTGCTTTTCTCTCCAGGCTTTTAATTTTTCCCGCGTTTTAATTTCATGAGTTTCTAAAGGGTGATGCATAAAGACAATGCTGTTTTCATCGGCATCTTCAATGGTCAAAAGCTGCTCATCTGAGATTTTCATATCACAATCATTTAATGCGTAAACAACGCCATCTGCAACAATATTCTTGCATCCCGATGCCATTTTTTTAATTTCATCAGCAGATTCAGAGTTCCTTAAATCAGAGTTGCCGGGGATATAGAAAAACGGAATCCCGATAGCTTTCATTTTAAGAGTAAATTCATTGTAAACATTTATATCTCCATCACAGGTCACATCACCTGCATACACAATGCAATCAGGCTGTTTTTTGTTTATATCCGCAATTGCCCAGTCAAGAATATTATACTGAAGTGCATTTCCGTCAAACGGAAGATGCAAATCACACATAAAGCACACTTTCATAAAAAACTTCTCTTCCCTCTAAATTTGCTTCATTCCCCTCCGCTCCTTGTTCAGGAGAGGAGGGGAATGAAGGCTCAACCCAAAGCTGCATTCCGGCTATGATAAGGAACTTCTTTATCCGTCTAAGTCTTAATTTCGGATTAATCGAATACCCCGGCATTGCGAGTATGTGCTTTGTTTACACCTTAATCTTGTCGGGATAATTCAAGAATTGCTCGTTTTCACCAAACTCAGCATTCTCTTAAGAAGCACGGCAACCTCTGCACGGGTAGTATAATCGGTCGGGGCTATTTTGCCGTTCTTTCCGTTTACAATGCCCGCCCCGATAAGCGCAGAAACGGCTTCTTTTGCGTAAGGCGCAACGGTGTCAAAGTCGGGGTATTGTGATAACACCTCATCCACCGCCATTCGGCGGTCCCCCTTCTCCTCAAGGAGAAGGCTATTCAGTGCCCTGTACACTATCACCATCATATCCTGGCGGGTGATGGTGTTACGAGGTGCAAACTTGTTATCACCGATGCCGTTGACAATGCCCGTATTCCGTGCTATTGCAAGCTCTTTTGCGAAATAATCAGATGCAGATACATCTGTAAAGTTCTCCTCATTGTCACTTGAAAGCTCAAATGCACGGACAAGGAGAAGTGCAAAATCAGCACGGGTGATATTATTTGCGGGTGAATAGGTCTTTTCACTCGTTCCCTTTATAACTCCGCTATCGGCAAGGCTGTTGATTGCATCCGCTGCCCATGCGTGGTTAGAAAGGTCTGTGAATTGCGGTTTTTCCACCTCATCCGCCTCGCCTGCGCTCGGCACCTTCTCCTCAAGGAGAAGGCTTTCATCGTCGGGGTTATCGGTATCTGTTGCACCGTCCGGCTTGTCTGTCGGTGCGGCACCGCCGCCTCCGCCACCTCCACCACCGCCGGTGGTTCCTGCGTTTTCAGAGGAGCTTTCTGAATTATCCTCGTTCTTGTTTCCGGATGATCCTGTTGTTGCACCGTAAACGGTTACGATAAAGTGAATTGCGCTTTCGCGTCCGTCGGAGTCGATTGCCGTTATTTCAAAATGGTTTTCGCCAACCTGAGAGCTGTCCGGCTTCCATGTAATCTCACCTGTCGCTTCATTTACCGATGCCCCGCGAGGTATTTTAGTACCCGAATAGGTAATCGCTTTTTCAAGCGGGCTTTTTGCCGTTATCCTCGCTTTCAGCGTTGAGCCTGCTGAAGTGGTCAAATCACCCACTGCGTCAAACTCCGGTGCGCCGGTTTCTACGTATGCAAGCGGAATTCTGAAGCTTTGCTTTACGTCTATGTTATAGATATAACCGCCGTCAATATCATACTCATCTGCATACGCACGCACAATTGATGCCGAACCAAGGTCTATTCTTGTGCTTCCGTCCTCGTTCTTCCACGCATCTACTATCTCATATGCACCACTCTGAACACCGTCGTTTTCTATATAGATAACCTTGCCCGCAAGCTCTTTTGGATCATCGCAATCTATGTTCACATCAATCCAGTTGTCAAAATCACCGAAGTCGAAGGTCATATCAAAATCCTTTACCGTACCGGTATACGCAGTTTTCTCCATTACCGGAGCATTTTCTCCGATAACCGTTCCGTCATTGACGTAGCGATAAAGCACCTCACCCAGAGAATTAACGCTATACATTCCTACAAAACCTTTAAAGTGAATCTCACGGTCTCCGTCGGTAAGCTTATAGATCACCGAATTGTTTGTAGCATAGATTATATAATCCGTGCGGTCTTTTTCGTGAGTGACCTTTACAGCACGCACAACATCGTCTTCTGACTCAATACCCTCTACTGCCGAAATCGTGGATATAGGTTCAATAGATTTGAGATATCTTGTGTACTGATACGGCTCATAAACCGTGGTGAAAAGTGAATCAAGCGTATCCTCACCAGCCTGCTTCTCATTTCTTACAAGAAGGAAGTCAAAGGTTTTAGGCATAACTGCATTCTCCGGCTTATCCGGTTTTGGCCCTGCTGCAAACGCGACCTCTTCGGGAGTAAAGCTGTTCATCTGCGTGAGACGAAGCTTTATTCCCTTATTGTTTTCTACGGTCTTTCTGTAGTCCTCTATATCAAACTCAACAGAGAAGATTTCATCGGGAGTCTTGTATCTTCTCACCTTACCGAGCCATGAATGTCCGCGTGGGAATACGGTATCATAGTACCACGCATCGGGAGAGTTCGGATCCTGACCGGGACCTACATAATATTTCGTTTCACCCGTTGCCGCATCTGTATATGGAGCACCTTTTCCGTCAGGCCCCATACCAACATATGATCCGATATATTCACCGTTTTCATCCACCTGCGGAATACACTCTCCAAGTCCTTCAACGGCGTTGACGTGCTCTGCCGCACCGTAAAAACTGAACAAATGCGACTCGCCGCCCTTTACACGGAAAAAGTCAATTCCATAGGAGTTATCCTCGTCAACCTTTACCATAACTACCGTTCTTCGGTAATGTTCAAGATCGTCAACCGTTGTTTTATATGCACCTAATGCCTCTGCGTCTATAAGCTTTACAATTCCGGAATCGTCATAGTGATACGGTGTTGCGCCTTCTGAGAAGGCTACCTGAGAATCGTCATTTACAGAAACTGTGTTTCCGGAAATTGTTTCGGAATCCCACTGAAGTCTTTGCGGGAACTTACCTGCGTTTGCAGGATACCCGAAGTCAGGTGCAACACTGAATCCAAAAGCATCTACGCCGATTCGAAGGGCATCCGCGTGTGAGTGAGCAGCTATCGTCGGTCCGAAATACATCCAGAAATCACGCTGGGTATTAACCTTTGACTGTGTGCTTGCAGAGTTGTATTTTGTTCCGTCACGCAGTACAGCAAAACCATATCCGGGGAGAATGTCGCTTCGCGTGAGCGGCTGCTCTCCTGAAATGTAATCTTTAAGAACATCCTGAACCGCTTCCGGCTCTTCGTCAAAAATAGAAGTTCTTATTTCTTCAAGGTTATATCCCTTCCAACGGTAAATAAACTGGGCGGTTTCTTTGAGTATCGATTCGGTATCAGGATTGTTAAGTGCATAAAGCGACATAAAGTTTGTTACCATCGCCTCTCCCGCACCGTAGAAGCCAAGGGTTCCGATGCCGCCGCTGTCGCCGAGGTTCGGTTGCTGGTTATCCATAATCTGCAATGCGTTCCACGGTTCAAACATCTTAGAGTATTTGGGGAAATCAAACAAGTTGTAATTTCTTTTACCGTCTTTTGCATAAGTAAGCAAATATTCTGCAACTCTTTCAAGTGCCTTCATCTGATACGAGTTGTAGTTTGCTGCAACTTCGTTTGCTTGTCCGTCGCGGTCTACTGTATTAACGAGGTTTTTAAGAACATTTCCGCCCTGAATATCGCCATCATTATGTCTTCCCGATCGCATAACCCAGTCAATTATTTCAGTGCGCATAGGCTCTTCCGCAAGGACAATAGCCGCAGCAGTGGTAGCTGCCTGTGCAAAGCCGAAGTTTCCGTCTATTCTTCCCGTCTTTGCACCGATATATGTTTCAAGCAAAATATTATCTTTCCAGTTTGCCCATATTTTCTCACTGCCTGACTTATCGTTGGCAAGCTCATAATGTTCCGCTTTTTTCTTCAGGAAATTTATTGTGTCGCTCTCAAAAATCATCGGATAAACTGCATCAGCCGAAAGGGACCATGCTTCAAATACGGCACATTCACCGATTCGCCCCTGCGTATATCCTGTTCCCTGTCCGCCGTAATCGTCATAATCGGTCAGATCATGCTGATGATATGTATCTGCCCATTTGTCAACAAGAGCTGCACCTGCAAGACCATAGCGTTTATCTCCGGTGTATACATACGCCTTCGAAAGTGTGGTCGCAACGCCCTGCACCTCGCTCCAGAACTGATAGAGATAGTGCGCGATATACAACTTTGTTTCCTTAAATTCACCTGACATATACGGGGTTCCGTCAGGTTTTAAAGGACGATATCCGAAGCCGTCATCAACGCCCCATGTGTAAACACTCTCTCCTTCTCTCAGTCCCTGATTGTAGTTGATAGTGGTTGCCGTTTCAACCTCCGGGTAGAGATCGTTTTTCAGCGCATCCTTTTCTCCATTTCTAACAGCTTCAGCATTTGCTTCGATAGCACGGTTCACATCGTAGTGTCCCTCAGCATCACGACCACGTTCATAGAGAAGCGCAAAATCGTTTGACGGGAAAAGACGCTTACAGTTATTGCACTGAACCTTCCACGGACGATTTATCGGATCTATCTTGAACGCGGAATGTCCGCTTGTTTCCTCGTCGCCCGAAAGATCTATACCGCAATAATGGCAAACATACCAGCCCGGATCGTTACGATAAGTCGGAGAAAACGACGAGGGAATCCCGTTTGGTACCATGAGCGAATAGTATTTTTCCCAATTGACTAAGTACTTATCCGCCAAAGAAACTATACTCTTAATTTCACTTTTTGCCCATGCATAGCGACCAGCATTTTTCTTTGCATTTTCCTTTTTCTCGTCAGTATAATATGTGGATCCTTTTTTTCCGTCGTGTTCTATAACTTTTATTTTTTTGGTTGCAGTAAGGTTTTCTGTGCCACGGAAATTCTCCACTGTTGCCGTAACAATCGTTTCGCCGACATCAAGTGCTGAAACAATTCCAGTTTCATCAACAGAAACAATTCCTTCCGGCTGATAAGAGTATGAAACCTCGCTTGCCGGAACTTTGATTGTATGCCCGCTGTTCATCCTGACGGAAAATGAGGTGCTTTCTCTCTCATTCAAGAACAACTCTTCATCTGCGATAAACTCTTCAGAAGCACCAACAACACCCGTATAGTCCCGAACGTTAAGAGGCAGAGTAGCCGTACGCATTTTACCGTCTACCGTTGCTTTTACTGTTATATTAACGTCACCCTCCATAGCCGCTGTTACAACACCGGTCTGCGATACCGAGGCAACTCTGTTAGAGGAAGAACCAAACTGTTTTGCAGATATCTGCTTTGTTGCAAATTTCCCATCTGTTGCCGGCACAATTTCTGCCTTGACTTGTTTTGTTGCCGGATGTTCCGGATCAGTCATAAAAAGCTCGTTTGAGTCCACAGATATTATGAGCATCTCGTTCTCTGCGGGTGTAGTTCCCGGGAAAACACCTGCAAGTACCGCTTCGTTTCCGCTTGTCAGTGTAAACGTACCGATTGAACCCCATATCCAGTTTCGGGAGACTCCATCTCTGTCATCCGGTCTGAAGGTGAATACATAATATCCGCGCTCCGGGATAACCACCTTGCCTACATATGATGGCGTATCGGCCGCCTGAAAACGATTTGTGACACCTTCTTTGTAGCAATCATATGTTCCAACAAGGTCTTTTTCACTTGTAGAAACCTCGCTCCTGTTAACAAAAACATCCACAAATATTCCTAAATCATTCCATGTTACTCCATCTGCAGCCAGTTCGCCACCAAATGCTGAATGATTTACGCTAAGGTCATAAACACCGGCTTGCGGCACATATACCTCAAACGAAACATGGCGACCATCTGCAATAAGAATGAAGTTATCCATACGCAGCATTCCACTGCTCCATGTTGTTATCGGTGCGTTAAAATATCTGTAAAATCCGTTCGTGTTTTCGTCTGTAAGCTTTTTCAGATCTCCAAGCTGACGAATACTATCCCATCCGAGACGGTTCATATCGCCCTCTATATCATACTTTATGGATATTCCGCCGCCTGAGGCAACCTTGATTTTCGTTTCAAAGCTCGTTGCATAGCTGTTTTTATAGCTTGCAGTATAGAAAACAGAGGTTTCGCCCTCGGCAAGTGCCGTAACCTCACCGCTTTCTGATACAGAAACAATACCTTCTCCGCCGTCGGCAATCTCAAAGTCCGTGCAGGAAAGCTCTGTCTCGCTCACATCCGAAAGCAGAGCATACGCTGAAAGCTTCGCCTGCTGATTGATTGCAAGCGTCAGCGTTTCTGTTTTCGGATATGACTTCATAACAACACGATTATCGCCCGAGCGCATAACTATATCTCCGACATATGCAGAGTCAGCATAATTCGCCACATTATCGCCCTCCGGAAGAGGATCGGGCACAGCATCGGTATCGAGTGCCTGGAAGCCTATGTAATATTTCCCCGCCTCGTCAAAGTAGTGACTTCCGACAGGCGTAGGCGTTGTCACTTTAACGACCTTTCCCGCCGCAACGGTGCTGTCATCGCAGTGGATTGTTCCCACGAAATTATCGTCTTTCAAATCAGCAGCACCCGGCTTTTCACCGTTGCTTTTAAGTACATAAACACTTACATCGCCACCAAGAAGCGCTTTTCCGTTGTACATTGAAATGTCGTAATCTCCGGACTTCGGAACATTTATCTCAAGGAACAACCAGTTTCCCTGATACAGCTCGAACATTCCGTTGCCTTTCCACCTGAGATGATAATTTTTCGTAGCAGCGTCATTTCGCGAATCGCTCTTATACTTAAAAAAGCCGTCGGTATTTTCATACGTAATATTTCCCGCAAACGTTTTGTCCGTGTTTGTGGATATGGCGCTATACAGCTTTGCAAGGTCATACTTTATCGTAATTCCGTCATTTTCGACAACCTTTACAGGTAATTGGAAGTTTCCTACTGAAACGCCGCCGTAGCTTGCATCAAACGAAACCGTGGTATTACCCAGTTCTACACCACGCACCTTGCCCGAGTTCGTCACTGTTGCAACGCCCTCATCTGCACTGACGCAATTTGAAATATCTGCCTTTGCCCATGTGCCATCGGAGAGAAGAACAGGGAGCGATATATCGCGGGTTTTTGTCTCCACAACCGTAAGCGGTTCTTCCGGAAGCTCATATTTTCCCATATACGCCTTACCGGTTCCGCCGACAAGGTAGAAATCAGCAAATCGGCAATGATTTCCTGTTGTGCCGTCTTCTGCCACAGCCTTGAATCCGATATAGTATTTACCCGTGGTTTCAAAATTATATTCTGCTTCTTTTCCGGCATTATCTATAAATGGTTGTGAAGCATCTACCGTGAAGCCCCAGCCACCACCTACACCGTGTACACCTCCGGCATTTTTATCACAATTTAATTTTCCTACATAATTATCCTCAACGGTAACCACATTTGAAATTGGCGTTACGGTTGCCGGAGAAATATATGCCTTTAAAATTCCGGAATTGTTATGGAAACTATTGTTTGTCCGAAGCTTATATATACCTGCTACCGGTACATTGATCTCAAAAATCACCCATTCGTTTTTAGGCACCTCAAACAAAGCACATTTTGGATCGTCTGCACCCGCAATTGTCGTCACATTAGCACTGATTGCGGCAATTTCATAAAAATTATTTGTACTTTCGTAACTAAAATAAGCTTTGTTATCACCTATTACACCCGTTACACCGCTTGCACGAAGATCATACAGCACTTCTGAAAGCGCGTATTTTACCGTAACGCCGGATTTATCCGAGGCGAGGACTCCCGCAGGGACAAATGTTAACATCATAGCCAAAACAAGCACAAGGGATATGATTCGTTTTTTCATGCACTTTCCTCCTATTGTTTGTCTCCTATTGTTTATCGAGTTCGAGCACTACAACCTTGTTTATTTAAAAACAAGGTTGTAGCAGAGCGCTTACTTATTTTACGCGGTCATATGCTGTTGTGTACATTTCAAGAAGCTCATCGACGCCAAGATCCTCACGCAGAATTTTCTGGAATTCGTCAAGTTTTGACATCGGCTCCTGACCAAGAAGAATTTTTGCGCAGAATTCTTCTGTATACTTCTTGCAGGTGTCATAGTAGCTTGCATATACCTCGTTTTCATCCTCGGTAAACTCAACCCAGAGATACGGGTTGGAATACGGCAAGGTATGCTCAAGGCGCATATCGCGAGTTCTTGCCATAGCCTCACTTTCCGTAGCCGCTGCAGCCTCCGGATCAAAGCGCATATATCCGCCAACTGTGGTAAAGCCGTAAAGCGTAAGTACCTGTGTACCCTTATCATCAAGGATATACTGTTTCTTTCCGTCTACAATTTCATAGGTTTCGCCCTCTTTGCCCCATGAAACAAGCTCCATTGCCTCGTCAGTATAGAGCCAGTCAAGGAAACGTGCAGCATTTTCGATTCTCGCCTGATCCTTTGTGTTGGCAAGAACGTATCCACGCTGGTCATATGAACGGTTCTCAACCATCGAAACACCCTGTTCCGTCGCAACAGGCGGTATCATTGCATCAATCTCAAAGCCTTCAACATTCCCCTGTGCAAGGCCGTTGAAATAATCTATTCTTGTTGCAAAGTTCGGGAAGATGAAACCGCGCTCGCTTGTGATAAGCTCATCCCATGATGTGCCTGCAAGCGTAACTGCGTTCGGCGGGCAAAGTCCCTCATCAATCAAGCGCTTAAAGTAAGTGAGGATGTCGAGTGCAATCGGCTCCGCCATGCCCCAACCCCACTTTTCGTTGTCAAAGTCGTAATATTCAAGCCACTCCCACCATTTCTGCCATGATGAGCCTGCTGTTCCTATGTTTGTAAGAAGCTGGTTCGGGCAGAACGGATAGGAATCGGGGTACAGCTCTTTAAGCTGCTTACATACCTCGTAAAGCTCGTCAAAATTCGTTGGTGTTGCAATGTTGTGTTTTTCAAAAATATCCTTGCGGTAGAGCCATCCCTTACCGCCTGTTTTCTCACGGCCGATACTCGGAGAAAGATAAATTTTTCCGTCTGCCGCTTTTCTTGTTGTAATTACGTTTTTGTAGTCGTCTTCAGAAAGTGAATTTCTCCACGCAACGTAGTTTGGCATATGCTCTTCAACATCGTCAAGTGGAATAAGCGCACCCTGATGTGAGTATTTACCTGTTGCAGTCTTCCACTGGAAGGAAACAAGGTCGGTAAGGTTTTCTCCGCCTACAAACATAAGTGTCAGCTTTGAACCGTCATTAATAAGCGGCTGTACATCAATCTCAAACCCCGAGCCTTCCTCCATATATTCCCAAAGCTTCCAATCCTCTTTTACAGGCCATGCCTGCGAGGAAATAACGGAAAGAGAAACCGGCAGTTTTTCCCCGGTATATTCAGCTGTGGGTTGCTTTGTTCCTGTGCCTGCGCATGCGCAGAGCGAGAACATCATAACTGCTGCAAGAGCAAGTGCAATAAGTTTTTTCATCGTGGTTTTTCTCCTTGTATTTTTGTTTTTATACCAACATCGTAGGGTTCGGCGCTCGTCGACGAACCGCTTCGCTTGCGGAAGCCGCAATGGGGTATCTCATAAGCCTCCCTTGCCTAAAGGGAGGGGGACCGCCGTATGGCGGTGGAAGGATTTCCTCAAAGGGAACTTAGCTCAGTTCCCTTTGAAACCCTCCACGCTTTTGCCGCTGGATAAAGCAGCGGATAAATCATCGCGCTCATTATGCCGTCGATGCTAAATGGAAAACTACGTTTTCCGCGCATCCCCGTATGCATAATTTCGCTGTGATTTATTGCCGCTTGGCTTTATAGGCGGCGCCATACCGGAACGTTTCCGGTGGTCCTTTTTATTATAGCGGAGAGCGGACGCTCTCCGCTACAGGTAAGTTTTGTCTGTTAATTATGCTCGTAAGAACCGTCTGTGATGAGCTTGAGACCGTCTGTTTCTTCAACTATAACGTATCCTTTGTATGTTCCTTCTTTGTCTGCGATTACAGAGAACTGGTTACCTACTGTTGTCATTGCGATTCTGTTACCGTTAAACATAATGCCTTTTTCAACAACGTTGTCACCAAAGCCGAGGAACTCTGCCATAACGCCAATTTCATCTCCTGCTGTGAAGCTGTCGATGAGTATCTTTCTTGTCGGACCATTGTAATTAACAGGATCGTTTGAATATACGCCTTCAATCTCACAAGACTCCCATGCCTTGAATGAGTAAGTCTCATTTCTGCTTAAAATTGTCTCCGTACCGTCAGTATCCACTCTCTTCCAATATTTGAAATACTGACCAAATAGTTCTTTGTGTGCATCAGACGTTGTGCAGATAATAGGATCGCCGTAGCTGGCATCTTCGTTATCTCCATTACCGCCTGATATATGCACATTGAAACCACCAATCGGTGTCTCTGCTTCGTACTGTGCAACCCAGACATTTGTATCCTTGTACTGTTTCCATTCACATGCCTTGCCGTAACCCGCCATTGACGGAAGGTCAGCTTCAATCGGCTCTGCATCCGGGAGATACTGGCCGTTTGCGTTATAACACTTCGGAGCATCGAGATTTACATCGCCCTCATATACTGCAGCGAGAATGTTTCTTCCTTCGCTCTCCGGAACGTAGTTAAACTCTCTTACAAGAGAAACTATCTTCTCGTTTGTGGTCATTGCCTTTTTCCAGTAGAGGAACTCGCCTCTTCCGTCTACTGCTTCCGGTGCTGTAATTTTATATGAGCCGTCTGCCTGAAGTACAGGAGTTCCAACTATACCGGTTGCATCTATGGAATCCACAGTCGGTGCAATATAGTCGTTCGGTACAGAGCCTACAACCGCATCATTAAACGCATCGGTGAGGTCGGGGTCCTGCTCGGGATTTACCTTTACCGTCTTTGTTATTGTGTTGCAGCCTTCAACTGCATCTGCGCTTGTTGCTGTGATTGTTGCAGAACCTGCCGTATTTGCGGTGAGAGCACCTGTGTTTGCATCGATGCTGATAGCCGCGCTATCAGAGCTATAAGTAAAGTTGCCCGCTGCGGAGCCATCCATTGAAAGGAATGCTGATGCAGCTGCTGTTGCTGTATCTCCGATTTCAAGCTCGTCTGCAACTCCGCTGATTTTTCCGCCCATAAGTGCGTTGCCGTTGCCCTTACCTTCAACAAGAGTAAAGTTACCTGCTATACGCCATCCGCTGTAGTTATCATTACAATAAATAAGATAATATTCTCCTGCCGGAATCTCTTTTTCAGCAAGCTCCGCAATCTTGTTTTCTTGGCCGTTATCTGCAACGTAATCACCCGATATTTTTGTCGTGCCGTCTTCTTTTTTCAACATCAGGGTTCCGTTTGAGATTGCAGCGCCGGGGGTAGCGTACTCATCCACACTCGCGAGATAAACCTGAAAGCCATTGTTGTTTTTATGTGTCGTATATGACACATACGGTGTGTAAGTAGCGGTCTTCGGAACCTTTATTTTTACTGCCCACCAATTACCTGCTCCATTTATGTACAGTCCTTGATTTGTATTCGTAAGGAAGACTGTTCCAAGATTGTCTACTTCTGTGCTGTTCGAGTCATAAGCCCAGAATCCGTTTGTAGATTCATAAGTAGCCTCGGTAAACGGCTTATCACCGGAAGCTCCCCAATTGCCTACCCTGCTCACTATGTCGTACACAATCTTAACATCTGTGGGGACATCTCCCTCCGCCGCGAAGGACATGGGCATAAGGGAGAGCACCATTGCAATCACTAATGCCATTGATAATAGGTTTTTGCTCATTTTTTTCATTCTTTTTCTCCTCCAATTTTTTGATTGAAATTTGATATATATAAAACCCGATTTGCATTTTTTTGAAAATCGGTGTATTATATTCTTATAAGTATCTACAAAAGGGTGGGACAAACAAAGTGGCAAAAAACACACGAAACGCTGAATACACAAGAAAATATAACAGAAATCTATTTTTACGTCTACTTCGCATTGAATCAATGTCTCAGGCGGAAATCGCAAGAAAAATGGGTTTGACGCGCGCCGGAGTTTCGCTCATCACAGACGAGCTTCTCCACGAGGGGTTTATCACCCAATCCGAGGCAAGTGCTTCGGGACGTGGGCGTCCGCCCGTGTCTCTTGCTCTCGTTCCAGACGCGGTGTACGCTGTCGGAATTTATTTAAACCGTGACGGTTGTTATGCAGGACTTATTGATATATGCGGAAATGTACATAGCAAGGAGCGCGTACAGCTTGAAGCAACTTCGGACAAGCTTTCTGCAATGGAAGCAACCATACGCAGATTGCTTAAGGCATCCGGAATCTCGTCGGAAAAGCTTGCCGGTGTCGGCATTTCCGCTCCCGGTCCGCTTGACGGGGAAAATGGGGTTATCTTAAACCCGCCTCGCTTTGATTTGTGGCACAATATGTCGATATGCGCGGAGCTTAAAACACGTCTTAAGACACCGGTTTATCTTGAAAACAACGCGTCGAGCCTTGCACAATTTCACTATGGAAAGCCCGAGCTTTGCGGAAGCGAAAACTTTTTGCTTTTACTTGTTGACAGCGGTGTTGGCTCCGGAATAATATCCGGCGGAAAGCTTTTAAAGGGTGTCGGATATTTCACAAGCGAGCTTGGACACACATCAATCAACTACAACGGAAAGCATTGCGTTTGCGGAAATATCGGATGCTTAGAGGCATATGCCTCTATTCCGTCACTTCTTGCCGACACGCCGTTTAAGCAGTGGAAAGAGCTTATAGACAAACGTGCTGAAAACAGCACAGCATTTGAGCTTATTAATCTTGAACTTAACTATCTTGCCGCAGGCATTATGAATGCCGCAAATATTATAAGCATTGACACAGTAGTGCTTGCCGGTGATATTTCTTACGGTGCTGACTTCACTGCACCGCTTCTTGAGGAAAAGCTCAGGACACGCAGCATGCGCCGCGACCTTTTGCCACTTAAAGTTATCCCCGCAATCTCCGAAGATAATATGTCAATCCTCTCTGCCGCTGACATTGCATTAAACCGCTTTTTGCATGCATAACTAAATGTTTGTTACGGATAACGCCTTCGGGGCGTTGTCCGTTTTTTTATACCATAGTGGCATAAAGTGCCGCGCCGACAGCCGCCTCTTCTTCGCACTCTGACATAACAAGAGGCATTTCAAACTGTTCGCTTACGATTTTACGAAAATGCGGATTTTTGCGCAGTCCGTTGCCGGAACCGACAAGCTTTTTTTCCGTATTTTCCGCCTTCTCACGATACTTTAAGTACATATCGTAAAGCTCCCGCGTCATTCCCTCAAGGAGTGCCCATGTCATATGTACCGGAGTGAAGTTATCTGCACTTAAATTAGTTATACTCGCACGAAGCTCCGGGTTCTCTCTTGTTCCCTGAAACAGCGGAGTGATTTCCGGAAGATCCTGTGGCTTTTCGCCTGAGGCAAGGAGCGTATTCATCACATCATAGTACGAATCTATATTACCACAACGTCCTTCTGCAATGCATCTATAAAAATTTTCCAAAAGCGCATATGCTCTGCCGCCGCAAAGCGAAGCACCGACAAGAAGATACCCCGAACCGGGAAACGGTCTTGTTTCCAGACCTTCGCATTCGATATATTCTTTGGTGTATGCAGAGAACTGGCTTCCGGTTCCGACATTAATCAGAATTGAGCTGCGCTCTCCGTTTGTTGCACCGAGAAAGCTTGCCTGATTGTCTCCGATTGCGGTATACACCTGAACATCAGCATTTTCCCGATAACAACCGATACAACCATCAGAAAGCTCCGGAAGAAGACTTGTATCAATGCCTAATTCTTTAAGTATATTGATGTCAAAGCATTTGTTCCTGACATCAAAGAAACCGAGGCTTGCCGCGTCTGTGCAATCTGTAACCGGTACACATCGTCCCACAAGCGTCATCGCGATATAATCGTGAATGGTACACAGCTTTGCAGCATTTTCCGGAACAAGTCCGTTTACCATATTGTAAAAGTGAGTTACAAGCCCATATCCTGTTGCAAGCTTATACCCGCTTATTTCGGAGAGGTACCCGGCATATGTCTTTCCGTCTTTATAAAGCTGATTTCCGCGCTCGTCCTGCCATGTATACAGCGGACTTACCGCTTTTCCGTCTTTATCGAGGTAAACAATTCCGTGCATCTGCCCCGTTACGCCAACGCGCTTTATATCCGGATATTTTCTCACAAGCACATTTACGGCATTAAGTGCCGTTTTTTTTATATATTCGGGAGACTGAATGCGTTCCCACGAATTTGCCGTTCGCAAAAAGGAATCATTTTTCAGCGTTTCCCGCTCTAAGCTCTTGCCGTTTTCTACGACAACAGTGCTTATCGTTGTCGTTCCGATATCAAGACCTAATATCTTCACTGTTCTCACCTCAGCACGCGGTTGAGCCGGGCGCAAGCCTCAGAATTATATCCTCTTGTATCGCGGGGCTTAAATCAAGGAAGTTGACAAACGTTCCGTGAATACGCATAATATACACTCCGTTCGGCGCATACTTCTTCGGATTTTCAAGAACCTTACGAAGCGTTTCTGCCGTTGTGATATTCACATACAAATAGAACGGTGCGCGTTTTTCATTATCCGGATTGAAGAACAAAGGCTTAAGCACGCGACTGTAGAACTGAATTCCCTTTTCCTCGTCGCTTTCAGCTGTAAAATATTTGGGGTCAATTCCGAAATGCGATGCGCATCCTCCGCACATTTTTTCAAACGGAAGCCGCATTGTCGAAAGCGTTCTGAAGCCAAGCCCTGAATCTGCAGCAGAAAACAACGGGTCAATACCATACCCCATCATACTTCTGCTCTCACGTCCGTCAGGCGTTGCGCCAACCCAATAGCCGTAGGTAAGATGCGTTGACGGTGAGCTCCAGTCAGGTCGGAACGGATTTCCGAGATAATTTTCAAGACCTGCAACCATATCAGACACACGCTCCACAACCTCTGCCGCAACGCTGTCAACCTCCGGAATATTATTGCCATACTTCGGGCAAGCCTTAAGATATTCGCGAAGCTCTTCATATCCTTCAAAGTTTGCTTTGCAGGCTTTTATAAGGTTTTCTGCATCCTGCGGTCTTTCGCGCAAGAGATGCTCAACCGCAATAAACGAATCAACAACAATCGAAAGTCCGTGAATAAGGCATCCGCTTCCGTTGTATTTTGTTCCCTGCTCCTCTGTATCGCGGACATCAATTCCGGATTCAAGCCCGCCTTCAAAGCAGGAAAGAAACGGAACGGGAAGAAGCGACAGTGCGCGAGATGCTCCGTTTGCCGCATCACGCATTTTTTCGCAGTACCACTGCAGGTTCTTATAGAACAACGAGCGAAGATTTTCTAATATGTACTTTGCATCGAAAGATGACTGCTCTCCTATCTTCTTTCCGGTAATTGCGGATATTCCGCCGGTAAGCGTAAGCTCAAGAACCTTGCCCATATTGAGCCAGCTGTTTGTTGTGTTGGCATTGTCACGCCCCATAATCAGCGGCTCCTGGCAGCCCGCCACTGAGTAGTTTTGCAAATCATCCTCATCTACGCCGTTTTCGCGAAGAGTTTCAAAAAGCGAATCATCATTAAACAACGACGGAGTTAGGCAGCCGGGAGTGAAGAAAAAGCGGCCAAGCTCCTCATAAAGCTTTTGCGGGGTGTTTTTATGTACCTTTACGGACAAAATCGGTTGCGGAAGGTTCATATCGTAATATGCATCTAAAATCGCATAGGTCATTTCGTTTGTGAGGTCAGCGCCCTTTGCATCCTTACCGCTTACAAGAACGTTCTGGGAAATTGCCCAGCTTCTCTCGCCGACATTGAAGAACACAAGAAAATGGCGGAACAGCGCCGCGCTTTCCTCACGCGAGAGGTTTTCCATAGCGCGGTACGGCTCGAAAATTCTGTCTGCGTTTCCGACGGAAAATGCAAAAGGATTCGGCGCCTGCTCAAGGCACATAATCTGCCACAAAAGAATGTATGACTGCATCGCTTCATACAGCGTCTCAGCGCCCTTTTCAGGCACCTTTCGAAGTGTCGCTTCAAGCAGAGCAAGCTCTTTTTTTCTCGCAGCGTCTGCCGTCTCTTTCTGCGCCTTTGCAATATCCGCATATCTGTTTGCAAGAGTTATTGCACACTCAAGGCTTTTTTTCATAGCCAAAAGATTTGATTTCTTCTTGCCGTTTAAAACCTCATCTTTAAGCTTTTGGTCAATTCCGTCCATAAGATATCTCACGCCGTATTTAAGCGCGGGTTTGAAATCCGGAATCATATGTCCCGTAACCTGTTCTATGAAAAATGCAACCTCGTCTGTGTATTCCTCGTATTCGGAATACACCGCAGAAAGTGCCTTTACATAATCACTTTTTGATGCGCGCTCACGCATATGGGCGATACGCTCTTTCGAAATTTCATCCGTCGGGGTTGCATAATCGTAAACCTCAAGCGGATCGCAGTATCCCCTGAAGGTCTCCACGCGAAATGCAGGATTTATAAGCGCATAGCTTGCCGCAAAGGCATCACGCTGGCTTCCTGCAAAAATTGCGTTTTCACTAATTTCAAGCGGAAGCTTTTCGATTATTGCCGAAAGCTCTGCCGCGGCACGAAGCTCTGCGTTTTTCTCGTTTATCTTCTCGTCCGTATCTGCAGCAATCTCGCGGGTCAAAAACCAACCGTTTAAAACCTTATGGTTATTTCTCTCTTCATCATATAATTTTTTTGCCTTGTCGCTCATCTCAGCCGGCGAAATTATTTCAAAAATTTGCATATATATACCCCTCTCAAGTTTATGTTTTAATCAGCTTTATTCCGTGCTCTGAGAAGATTTTCCTTATCTTATCAAATCTTTCATTTGTGACAAAAGCGCTCTCGGTCATGCGATACTCCAGACCGAGCTTTTTGTATTTATCCTTTCCGTATTCGTGATACGGCAAAAGCTCAAGCGTTGTATTCTCTTGCACCCCAAGTGAATCGAACAGCCGGCAAAAGCCGTATGCATCCTCGCATGTCGCATTAAAACCACCAATCAGAGGAATGCGAAGCGCAAGTTCTTTTCCATATGCCAAAGCCTTGCGGATATTGTTTACTGTTTCGTCATTACCTATGCCGACTACCGATTTGTGAATATTTGTATCATAATGCTTTATATCCATAATCAAATAATCAAGTACAGGAAAAAGCTCTTCAAGGCGTGATGAAACACCGTTTGTTTCAATACATGCGTGAACGCCCTTCGAGTGTATCTCGGAAAGGAATTCCTTCGCCTCGTCAAGCTGTATTGTAACCTCTCCGCCGGTGAGGGTAACTCCCCCGCCGTCAAAGAACATCATTCTGCTACGGCAAACCTCATCAACAAGCTCTTCAATCGTATACACCGTACCGCCGATAGGCGCAAGCCCCTCCGGATTTGCACACCACGGACAATTCAGATTGCAACCCTGCAGATGATATACAAGGCGGTTACCCGGTCCGTCCTGCGAATAATTAAATCCTTTTTGAAAAATGCGCACAGCGAACTTCTCCTCAATCCTCTTGAAAACCGAAATTTTGTCAATTGAATATACAAAACACTTCATCCTAAGAATAACACAGCTCAAGCATTTTGTCAAGTGGGTTGACAAAATAAATTCAAGCAGTTATAATATGTTTGAACAGATAATTACGAAAGGACTTTTATATACATATGAAAAAAACAACTTTTCCCTGGCTTTTTCCGGTTTTTTTTAAAAAAAACCGCGTTTTTCGCGTTTATCTTGGAGGAAAGCTTCTTGATGAATTTGTCGGCGATAACGGAAGCGACGGAAGCTTTCCGGAAGAGTGGATATGCTCTGCTGTGCAGGCAATAAACCCGGGACACACCGATCCCCTTGAAGGAATCTCTCTCCGCACTGAGGACGGGATGCCTTTTGATGTACTTTTGAGAGAGCACAAACAAGAGTATCTTGGAGAGCGCGAGGACTTAGGAGTACTGGTAAAATTTCTTGACAGCGCAATACGCCTCCCCATGCAGGTACATCCCACGCGCGAGTTTTCACGCGCAAACTTTAACAGTCCTTACGGAAAAGCAGAGTCGTGGATTATTCTCGACACACGCGAGGATGCATGCATCTATTTCGGATTCAAAGATAAAATCGAGAAAAAAGATTTTGAAGAGCTTGTCAGAAAAAGTGAGAGTGACAAGGAATGTATGACAAGTGTTGTCAACCGCGTTCCCGTCAAAGCAGGTGATGTGTTTTTCGTTGATGCGAGCGTTATTCATGCAATCGGTGCAGGTTGTCTTATACTCGAAATACAAGAGCCGACAGACTTTACTATCCAGCCTGAACATTGGTGCGGAGATTATAAGCTCAATGACCGCGAAATGTATCTCGGACTGGATTCCTCCACAGCGCTGGATTGTTTCAACTATGAGCTATACGGACGCGATGTTATAACTTCCGGCAAGA
>JAFQVE010000645.1 GCA_017408185.1 Oscillospiraceae bacterium
CCGCCGCGGATATTTTCTCCATCATACCGCGCTTGCAGAAATAGCATCTGTCCGCACCGTTTTTAACTATATTTTTATCTTTAAGAACAGAAAAATCAATAACACGAAGCGGCACACCGAGCATTTCCGCCGCTTCTGCTGCGTCACGAAGCTCACTCTCCGGCTGAAACTCTGTTTTTGCAAAATACGCCCGCACGTCTGCACCGCAAGAGACCGCCGAATACATAAGATATATGGAATCAACGCCGCCGGAAAGTGCTATTCCGACATTTTTATGTTCTGAAAAAAACTGCGCAAGCGTCATTTGGGCACCTCTTTTGCCATACTTTCTTAATTATATATTATATCTTCCGGTGCCGTCTTTGTCAAGCGGAGCAAATGGGCATTCTCCTCCATTATACGCACGGGAACAACAAGACGGCAAGCACACTTACAAAATGAAAAATATAAAATAAAAAACAAACAGAGATATGACGATTGCTTCTGTCACATCTCTGTTTTTGTGTTATTCAAGAATTATTTTTTAATCAGAAAAAGGATATCCCTTTGTTTTATCAGAAATGCTTTGCCATTCTTTCCGGATACACGATCAGACCATTCATCCCGTAGGTCTAAGGTGTAATCCTTATCGGATAAATTGGATACTACAAGATATTTTTCCTCGTTTACAAACATTGATGCAAAAATGTTTTCGTGAATGGGAGAGAGGATTTCGCCGCACTCGCGAAGCTCGATGTACGCAACACTGTTTTGCGTTACCATAGGTTTGTAGAGCGCAAGGTAACGGCACCAGCGTGAATATTCCGTAACGTCATCGGGAATTGCAGACCAGAGGCTGTAAACATACGGGCCGTTCGGGTGCTTTTTCATATAGTCCCTTATGCGTAGCTTGTGCTGATGATCGATGCTGTCAACTATATACTCTATGTTTTCCTCAAGCCCCTTGCCCAGAAGAGGTCTGCCACGCTTCAGCAGAGGAAATTGCATAAAGGGAATAACCTTTGCGTAGTAAAAGTCCGGATTTGCCTCATCGGAAAATTCCGAGTGCTGGCAGGGAACTATATATTGCTCATATGATTTGCCGACACCGTAGTTTCCGCTGTCGGATGTGCATTCGCCTATCCACAGATAATCATAAACCTTGTCCTTGCAGGGAGCGGTGTTGTTCCTGTCAGCGTGGAGCTTATACACTCCGCCTCGGCGCTTGACCTCGGAATAGACAGTGCTCAGCATATCCTCAATTTCAGGGTCATACGGCATATCAAGAGCAGTGTTTTTGTCAATATCGGTGCCGGCTTCACGTGCTTTCAGGATGGCAATATTACATCCGTCATAACCCCAGTCGTTATATATGCCGTCAAAGCCGTATTCATCCAGAATATCAAATGTGCGGGGGAGCACATAGCTTCGCCATTCGGCACTGCCTGCCCAGCATTTTCTGTAGTGGAAATGATCTCCGGCAGTGTCATAGGTGCCTCTTGCGAAAGCATCTGTGAAATCGGGATCGTGTATTGAAAAATACCCTGTTGAAACATAAGGAATAATTTTTATCCCGAAGCTGTGGCAAAGATCAACAAACTTATGAAGTCCCTCAGGGTCGTGAGAAGTAAACTTGTCTGCACCGAGGTGGCGGATACTGTCGTTCCATTCCTCGTGAATCTGAATGAGTTCAACTCCGTTTTCCGCAAGGTCCTTGAGCATAGCATAGTCATATTCCGTTGGAGAAATGGAAAATCGCGCCGGATAATCGCCGAGGTTGTATGTAGCCTGACCGGGCATATAATCCCGGATGCGGTGACGTCGGAAATATTTTCTGTTATCACACTCGGCACTGTTTATGTTTTCAATTCGTTTGCGATATTCTTCTGTTGAAAGCTTTTTCATCATTCTTTCCTCCGAAAATCAAAGCGACTCGCGAATCTGCTTTGCAATACCTTCAGCATCCATACCGTATTGAGAACGAATCCACTCCTGATGTCCGATAAGAGCAACGTTTACATCCGGAAGCGCAATTCTCTTGAATTTTTTCGGTACAACACCGGAATCACAGATAACTTCGGCAACCGCACTTCCGAGACCACCGGAGAGGTTATGCTCTTCGATTGTGATGATTCCACCTGTGTTCTTTGCAGCATCAATTATTGCATCGCGGTCAATCGGCTTAATGGTATGCATACTTACTATTCTGCATGAGACACCTTCCTTTGCAAGAATATCAGCAGCTTTAACAACATTAAGACCTACCGGGCCCGCAAACATAAGAGTTACGTCACTTCCCTCACGGACTGTAATTGCTCGACCAAGCTTGAAATCAACAGGACCTGAGTGGATATCTTTTTCGCCCTTATAACCACAACGATAGTAAAGCGGACCATCATACTCAATCATCGCGCGCGTTGCAGCTTCTGCTTCAAAATTATCGCACGGAACAACAACCACCATATTGGGAAGTGCACGCATAATTGCGATATCCTCTGTGGAGTGGTGTGACATTCCGAGAGGACCATAGGAAACACCACCGCCGATAATAACAATTTTTACATTTGCATTGTGGTAGCATACGTCATTTCTTACTTGCTCAAGGCAGCGAAGTGTAGGGAAATTTGCGATTGAATATGTAACTGCAATATTTCCTTCCATTGCAATACCGCAGGCAACGCCTGTCATATTCTGTTCTGCAACACCTACGTTGTAGTATCTTTCCGGAAATGTATCACGGAACGGTTCGATTTCGCCATAACCGATATCGGCAAGCACCATATGAATGCGCGGATCGTTCTTTGCTATTTCAAGTAATGTTTTATTAAATGTGCCTCTCATATTACTTTGCCTCCTTGATTGCTTCGATTACAGCTTCGATTTCTTCATCCGGTATGAATTTGTAGTGTGATTTTACCGTATTCTCAAATGCAGGAATACCTTTACACTTTGTTGTATGTGCAATTATTGCACTCGGGCGCTTTTCATCAAGCGGAAGGTTTGAAAGCGCGTCATATATCTCCTCACAGTTGTGACCGTCAATCTCGCGTACGGCGAAGCCAAAAAGTTCGAGTTTATCTTTAAGTGAGCGAAGGTCGATAACGTCCTCGGAATGACCGAGAGCCTGAACGCGGTTATAGTCAACAATCATAGTAAGATTTGAAAGCTTTTCCTGGGCGGCAAACATAATTGCTTCCCAAGTGGAGCCTTCGTTCATATCACCGTCACTTGTCATACAGAAAACACGTCGCGGGGATTTTGCATAACGTGCAGCAATCGCCATACCGACTGCAACAGGAAGTCCGTGACCGAGGGATCCGGTTGAAAACTCAACACCCGGAACCTTATGGCTGATGTGTCCCATAAGCTTTCCATCGTCACAGTAATAACGGGAAAGCCATTCGCGCGGAATAAAACCCTTTTGAGCAAGCGCGGAATACACAGCCGCACCTGCATGTCCTTTACTGAGCACAAAACGGTCGCGCTCCGGCATATCAGGGTTCTTCGGGTCCACATTGAGGATTTTCTCATAAAGCACGGCGATAAGCTCTGCCATCGAAAGCATACTACCGACGTGACCGCTACGTCCGCTGTTTGTCATGCGCACGCAGTCAATTCTGATTTGTTTTGCAATCTGTCTGCAATTTTCCATTTCTACCTTCTCCTTAACTTAAACTTCTTTGTTCACGTTTCCGTTTATCGTTATTCCGCCGTCACAGGGGATTATAACGCCATTTAAGTAGCTTGCATCATCGGATGCAAGAAATGCTGCAAGTGCCGCGACATCTTCGGGTTTTCCCCAACGACGAAGCGGTGTTATCTGTTTCAGGAAGAACTCGTTATCAAAGTTCGGGTCATTCAGGTTGCTTTCCTTTACCATTGCGGTTTCAATCGCCGCAGGTGCAATACAATTAGCACGGATGTTGTATTTGCCGTAATCAACTGCAAGTGAGCGTGTCAAAGTGACCGTTGCACCCTTGGTTGCTGTATATGCAGCACAACCGGGGATGCCCGTAACGCCTGCACTTGATGCTGTATTTACTATCGCGCCGCCATTCTCTTTCATAAGCGGAAGCGCAAATTTTGTGCAATGATATGTACCGTCAAGATTTATTGCCAGAACCTTTTTCCAGATACTTTCTTCGATATCACCGAGAACTGTATCACGTCCGCCTAAAAATACAGATGCATTGTTATAAAGAACATCTATTTTTCCGAATTTGTCTGCTATTTTTTCAAATGCAGCTTTTACAGACGCTTCATCTGAAATATCCGTCTTTATGAACCACACATTTGAAAGCTCAGCTTCAAGAGCTTTGCCTGCCGCTTCGTTTACGTCAAGAATAACAACATACGCACCCTCCGAAGTAAAACGGCGCGTTCCCGCTTCACCTATGCCGGAAGCTCCGCCGGTTATTACGGCAATTTTGTTTTTCAGTTTCATTCTTTACACCCTTTCTTATTTAAGAGAAACGTTTCCCTGTCTAAAAATCGAAACCAAGCGCCACATGCGTTTGTTCTGAATTCGCCTTGACAAACAGCGCCGGAGGGATAAGAATTTCTTTGGGGAGAAGAGCGTTGTCTTCTCCCCCATAACGTGTTTCCCTACTTGCTGTAAATTGCATTGCCATTTGAAAGGATTGCATAACCGATGGCATCACCGTCTACGTCATCTATTACAGAGAAGGTATCTCCCTCTGTTTTCATGGAAATCTTGTGGGTTGCATTATCAAGATTTGTTCCGAAAAGAATTCCTTTTTCAACAGCATCGGAAATTCCGATAAATTCTGCAACTGCCGCAGTTTTATTTCCTACCGGTCTTGTTCCGACGATGATTTTTCTCACTATGGTGTCGGCAACAGAAGAATCATTATAAACTGCTGTTACGGTTGTATCCTTATATGGCTTAAAGCTATAGGAAAGATCGAAGCTTACTATCTCTCCATCCTTCTCCCAGTAGTTGAAGCGCTTTATTCCTTTTATCGAAGCTGCTGTAACGGTCACAGTCTCACCGTATACCGCTTTTCCATCATCTGCAATTCCGTTGACTGCAGTTCCGTCGACTACTGTTATGTCAAAGCGTTCTGACGGTTCATCAGGATATTCTGCAACGAAGCGCATCAATCTTCCGCTTGCCTTGACTTTATCCTCTGCAGTATATGTCACTCCGTCTGTATCAAGTGTCCAGCCCGTTGCTGTTCCAAAGCCTGCCATGCTCGGAATATCTTCAAGAGTGATTACCTCGTTTTGTTCATACTGACTACGTGATATTTCATCACCGTTTGCATTATAGAAAACAACTTCTGTTTTTGCCAAGCTGTTATCCGAATATACTGCTGTAAGCCACATAGCACCTTTTTCAGCCTTAAGGGAAAGCTTTTTATCAGAAGAAACTATCTTCTTGTATTCACCTAATCCCTGTGCCCAGTAGAGGAAGGTGTAGCCTGTCTTATCGGGGGCTGTGTATTCAATAGCGTCGCCTGCATCTGC
>JAFQVE010000646.1 GCA_017408185.1 Oscillospiraceae bacterium
ATTTAAAATATCTCTATTTTTATAAAACCACAAAGGATTGCAGTAAAATGAACTTACTGCAATCTCTTTTTAATCAAAAAAATACATAAATGCTCCAAAATATTCCATTGATTTTCTGCTTTTAAAAAGATATAATCTAACCAAAATCACAAAAGGAGTGTTTTGAAGATGAACAATCTTGCAATAAACGGCGGCGAAAAGGCAATAAAAACTCCTTTTGCACCAAGACATCATTTCGGTGCAGAGGAAAAAGCCGCATGTAACAGAATACTTGACGAGGCAATTGAAAAAGGCGTGGCACCCGGCTACAACGGTCCGGATCGCGAGCTTTTAGGCAAAGAGTTTGCCGAGCTTTTAGGCGGCGGATATGCCGAGTGCGTAAACAGCGGAACTACCTCGGTATACGTTGCGCTCCGCTCACAGGACATCCAGCCCTTCACTGAAATCATCTGCGGGCCCATTACCGATCCCGGCGGACTTATGCCTGTTGTTATGTTAAACTGCATTCCCGTAATTGCAGACTCTGCTCCCGGAAGCTTCAACATAAGCTTTGAAGGCGTGAAAAAAGCATACACCGAGCGCACAAGTGCAATCGTAGTTGCTCACATCGCCGGCGAGCCGTGCGAGGATATTGAGAAAATATGCGAATTTGCAAAAGAAAAGGGCATCAAAGTTATTGAGGACTGCGCACAGGCACACGGCGCATCCTTCAACGGAAAACCTGTCGGCACCTTCGGCGATGCTTCCGGTTTCTCTATGATGTTCGGCAAGCACACCTGCGTCGGCGGTCAGGGAGGTCTTGTATGGACGCGCACTGAGGCGGCTTACTACAGAGCGCGTCAGGCAGCAGACCGCGGCAAGCCTTACGGTGCTGACGGTTCAAACGGAAATGTGTGTGCATCGCTCAACTACAACATGGACGATATGCACGCTGCAATTGGGCGCGTTCAGATTAAAAAGATGTTCCCGATAGGCGAGAAGCGCCGCGAGGTTATCGGAAAAATTAAAGCAGGTCTTTCGGACATTCCGGTAGTTCGTTTCACTCAGATTTCCGAAAAGAGCTCACCGTCATACTGGTTTCTCCGTTGTCTCTTCAATGCAGATGCCGTCACCTGCGACAAGGATACCTTCTGCGACGCACTCGCGGCAGAGGGCTTTAATGTGAACAAGCGCTACATTGCAACACCGTATACGAGCGAATGGTATCAGGAAAGCCGCGTGTTCGGAAACAGCGGATATCCGTGGGCAGCGCCGGAATATACCGGAGACAAAGAAAAAAGATACTCCCTCTCCGATCTCCCTGTTGTAAGCCGTGCTCTTGACGATACATTTATGATTTACCCGTTAGAAAGCTGGAGCGACATCAACATCAAAG
Source organism: Oscillospiraceae bacterium (assembly GCA_017408185.1). The sequence goes on from JAFQVE010000646.1 coordinate 1,376, forward strand.
AAGTATGCGATGCTTTCAGAAAGGTATACAACGCGTACAAAGCATAATACATCCCAATAATACATTTATCCTAAAAACAACACGGACGAAAATTTTTCGTCCGTGTTGTTTTTATATCATTATTCTTCTACCGTTTCCTGTTCCTCTTCTTTTTGGAAAACCTTTATCTGCGTCACGCGGTGAGAATCCGTTTCCGTAATCGTTATTTCAAGATTTTCATATTCGAACCGATCTCCGTTCTCCGGCATCTTACCGAGCTGTTCCATAACCCATCCGCCGACAGAAATACTCTCCGCCTCAGCTTCAAGATCAAACACATCGCAGAAATCCTCGAAGTTTGCCGAGCAATCCACCTTATAAGTTCTCTCGTCAACCTTATCAAAATCCAGAACAACTTCATCGTGCTCATCCCATATTTCGCCGACAAGCTCCTCTAAGATATCCTCCATCGTGACTATACCGAGCGTGCCGCCGTATTCATCAATTACAACTGCAATATGAGATTTGTTCTGCTGGAGAATCTTAAGGATATCATTAACCTTTTCAAACTTCTGGATAAATACGGGCTTTGCCATAATCTCCTCGATTTTCTTTTCTGTAACGCCCTTTGGAGTAAGGAAATCCTTAAGGTGAATAAAGCCGATGATATCATCCACACTCTCGTTGTAAACGAGAAGGCGTGAAAACTGCGTTTCCGCAAAAAGCTCCGCAATCTCTGTCTTATCCGTTCCAAGCGCAAAGCCTTCAAGGTCAACACGGTGCGTAAGAATATCCACCGCCTCGCGCTCGGAAAACTCAATTGCATTACGGATAAGCTCGCCCTCATCCGTATCAAGGCTTCCCTCCTGCTCAACCTCTTCAACAAGCATAAGAAGCTCTTCCTGAGACATTTTTGAATTATC
>JAFQVE010000647.1 GCA_017408185.1 Oscillospiraceae bacterium
CAGACTACTTTGCAACAGAGCTTGCGATTGCAAGAAATACAGGGCTTGTAAACGGCATCGGCAATAATAAGTTTGCGCCAAGAAATACCATAACACGTCAGGATATGATGGTTATTGTATATCGTGCACTTGGAAAGCTTGAGATGGAGCTTGAGACAGGCGATGTTGATTATGCAGACTTTGATTTAGTTGCAGAATATGCAAAGGATGCAGTAAGTGCTCTTATTGCAAGCGGCTTGGTTAACGGCAAGAGCGGCAAGATCGCTCCGACTGATTACACAACACGCGCTGAAGTCGCAGTTCTTATCAAACGCATACTTGATTATGTCAAGTAAATAAAAAATAAAGGTCGTAGCAAGTTGCTACGACCTTTATTTTTTTCTGAAAAGCGGAAGGTTTATTCTTCAAGTAGCCAGTTGAATCGGTGTCTGATAGGGATTTGGTGAAGAATAGATGTGTTGATGTTGTGTTGTTTTACATATTGAGTAGGTGACATTCCGAGATGTTTTGTAAAAACACGGGCAAGATTTGACTGATTATATAATCCGCATTTTTTGGCTGCTTCATCATAGAGAATATCTTCTTCAAAAAGTAATTTAGAAGCGTTGAAAATGCGAACTGAGAGTATGAATTCCGAAACTGTCAATCCTGTTGTACTTTTGAAATGCTCCGTAAAGCTTCTTCTGGACATATTTGCAATTTCGCATAAGTCATCCGTGTTTATTTTCTGTGCATAATTCCGTATTATGTGTGACACGGCGAGATTAATTCGGTCAACCTGTCGCAACGAAAGGGAAGATATCTTCCTTGCAGGTTCAACGCACGCAAGTCGCATAAGCTCAGCGATATAGGCTGCGAGTTTGTCATATGACATATTTTTTTGCAAATTAAATTCTTCCATAATATTTCGGATAGTGCGCATTGCATCGTCCTGGAACTGAGGAAAATCAGAAATTGCAGGGATGAGCCTTCCTTCAAAATGAGCTGTGTTTTTTCCATATGCATAGAAGTCATATCCTCGCTCGGTGAGAAATGATTCTTCAAACCATACATACGCAATTATCGGTGTGTCGTCTGAATTCTTTGAGTCAAGAGTGTGGCTCATATATGGAAGAATAAAGGCGCAGGAGCCTGCTTGTTGGATATATTCCGTCCCGTTGATTTTGTGCTTAAGCTCACCGGAAAGCACAAAACAGAGCTGAATGTGTTGATGAAAGTGCGAATGATCTCTGTCTCTGGTTGCTTGTGTCGAAACTCTGATCGGTAATGAACCGAAAAAATTTGTTGCGTTATAAATTGGCAAAATCGGCATATTATTCACGATCCTTTCTATCTAAAATATATCATATATTTGCTGTGAAGTCAAAATAAAAATGCCCAATATGTAATAAATGTGTGTTGAATATATAGAGGAGTTTAAGTAAAATGTTAGCATAAGCCGATATATTTATTGGCAATTTTACTTCAGGAGGAAAATTTATGAAAGCAAAAAGATTTTTAGCACTACTACTCACAATATGTATGATAGGAGGTTTGATGCCAACGGTATTTGCGGCTGATGCCGAGGAAGCTGTGCCAATCGTGTATGACTTCTCGACAGCTGCGCTTGCAGATTATGCTACGCCGAATAAGTCTGTCAAATATACTTTGGTTAATAATTATAAAATCAACCCCGAAGTATCGGCAAACTGGAGGTATACAGGTCTGATCAATGAAAGCAATGTTGCTTTCCAGCCTGATGGTATGTGTTTCTTTACACCTGCAAAAAATTCGGGAGCTAACTCGAATGCAGTAATTCTTACGCTTGAAATACCGACAGCAGGATCATACACTCCTTCGATTGACTACACTGAAATCTCCTACGGTGAGAAGGTGGACGTCTATCTTTTAAAAAAGGATTTTGTCACTGCTAACAATGTTGACATCTTCTCAATCGGCGGTGTACAGGCAGGCATTGCGCTCGCTTCTATGACAAATCCGGATGCAGATGTCAAGCATATTGCAACCTACGACACCAATCCCAACGCAACCGTTGAAGACACATTTGCAAAGAGTGTAAATCTTACGGAGGGTGAGTATTACCTTGTTGCAGTTGCAAACGAAGGCTCTGTAAACTACACAGCAGAAGAAAGAACCTATGGTATGCTTAATAAGCTCACCTTTAACCCTTATGTTGATGAAAGCAAAAAAGTCTGGACGTATGATTTCACCGCATCCGCTTTTTCGAATTATTCGGGTTCGGGAAATATAAGCTCCTCTTATCTTAAAAACTATACTCTTGACAGAACAAAGTCAACCGGTTACTGGAAGTATGAGAATCATATAAATGAGAATTATGTAGCAGCCGCTGCAGATGGTCTCTATTTCTACACTCCGGCAAAGAGCGCACCTCTCAATTCAAATTCAGTAATTTTCACTTTTACTGTTGAGGTGGACGGCGCATTTGTTCCGTCTGTTGAATATCCGAAAGTTGCATATGGTGAAAAGACTGATCTTTACCTTGTGAAGAAGGATGTCGCAAATGCAAAGGGATGGAATGTTCTTACAATAGAAGGTGTTCAGTCGGCAATCGCTGCGGCTTCTATGACAAATCCGGATGCAGATGTCAAGTATATCGCATCCTATGATATACACCCCAATGCAACAGTTGGGGATGCATATCCTGAGAAGATTAACCTTACTGCAGGTGATTACTATCTCATTGCAGTGGCGAACGAAGGTTCTATCAATTATGCAGCTGAGGCAAGAACCTATGGTGCTGTTTCGAAGCTTCTTCTTACGCCTTATGTTGCTCCGGTAATTCCGGATAATTTTTCATACAACTTTACTCTTGGTGCTTATAAGCCGGGAACTGCATCGACAAACGTGAAACTTAATCTTTTTTCTGCTGCATCAGTGATTGACCGCACTGTTTCAACAGGATTATGGTGGTATTGCAATATGCATAATATCCCTGGGGCGGGTGCGTATGCTGAAGGATTGCAGTATTATGCAAGAAAAGATATAATTGATAACAATTTTGTTGTTCTTAATGCAGTTGTTGAAAAAGATGGTATATATAAGACTCAGCTCAATTTCAAACAGGAAACTTATTGCGGAAAAATCAATATTCATATGATTTCAAAAGAATATGCCGACAGTAAGTGGAAAATGACGTCTGATGCTCTTGTTATTGCTGACGTTCTTGCAGATTCAAAAGCTGAAAAGGTTATCTCTGTGGATACTCATAAAAACAGCACTGCAAGTTCTCCGGCAACGGGCGAAACTTTAGAACTTAAAAAGGGTGACTACTATCTTATCTTTACAAACGAAATGGGCGCGAAGGATACAAGCGACGGAAGATACTATGGTTATCTCAGTAGCCTTGATTTTACCCGTACATATCCGCTTACAGATGTCGAAGTTTCTTTTGACGAGATAAAGATAGGCGATAAGCTTATTCCTTCGGTAAAGTATTTCTCGGGAGACAACGAGCTTGACGGATCTTCGGCAGCTGTTTCTGTTGAAATTGCTGATGACCCGGATAGGATTCTCCTTGCAGCTGCGGACGGAAGCCTCTTTGCGGTAAAAGAAGGTGAAGCAACCGTCCGTGTAAGTGCAACGATAGCGAATGTCACAAAGAGTGTCGATGTAAAAATAACGGTGCTTCCTGCATCTCCACTCTCAGGTGTTGACCAGAGTTATCTTTTCTATAACAACGCCTATGAGGATTTCGATCAGAGCGGTCTTTCAATACCCGGTTCTTCTGCCGGTTACTTGGTAAAAGAATCGGAATTTACAGCATATCCTATGCGCGACTACGGAACAGACCGTCCGTGGGGTATGGTTTCAGGAAGACTTACCCGACCGAATTCACAAAAAGTATATCTCGCAAGCAATGCAGAATATACAGACATTTCCGGATATGCAGGAGATTGGGTTGCATATAAGGTTAAGGTTCCTGCACCCGGAACTTATAATGTTGACGTAAGGGGGCTCTCTTACGCAAGCGCAGGCCGTGCTGAGGTATATATGCTTCCGTACAGCTCCGATATGACGTTTTCAAGCATTACAAACAATATTGAGAAATATTGTGTTGTGGACAATCTTGTTGCTGATGCTGATTTGTACAGCACCGGTAACTCTGTTGCTTGCAGAGCATATGCAGGGCAGTTCCTTGCAGATTCTTCACTTGATTATTCCAAAGGATATGCGGAATATCTTATGGTAATAAAGCAGTGTAACAGCCGAGTGAACACAAGTAAGTATGCTGTTCTTCTCAAGGGAATATATCTCGTCGGAACACCGCGTGACATTATTGTTACAACAGCACTTTCTGAAGATTCGATCGGTGTTGGCGAAGCTGTAACCGTGGAATCAGTAACAGGAAAGTTTGCAGACGGCAGTACTCTCAACTTTGATACCGCTAAATTTATACACACCGTAGCTGAAGATGATACAGATATAATTGAGTATGATGCTGAAACAGGGGAGATCAGAGCTCTCGCGGAAGGTGTCGGAACGCTTAAGACCTGTGTCATTGTAAACGGAACAGTAAGCTATACCGAAACGGAAATCACAGTTGATGATGATTTTGCAATCGAAAGGGCATATATCTATACGAATAACAAAGTTACGCTAGGTGAAGAACTTATATTTACAACCGGTTACGAACTTAAGAACAGAAAGGTTCTTGCAGGCGGCGAGCTTGTAAGCCTTGAAATCTTCAATGAATCCGATGAAGGCGTTGCAATGCTTTCCGAAAGCGGAAAAACTATCAGAGCGATAAAAGCAGGTTCGTTCGAAGTTAAAGCAAAGATAAAAATCCGCGGAACCGTTGTTGAGAGTGCTCCTGAAAAGATTTTGGTATTCAGTGAGGGCGTTGCTCCGTCATCTGTTCTTGAAATAAACTTTATGCAGGGCGCATATCTCGGTGACAATTATAGCAGAATCAACGATATCAAAACATATACCGACTTCCGTCCGTGGATATTCCACAGCATCGGAAATGCTAATACTAAATACGATGTAGATTTTGCTTTGCCAAACAGAAAGTATGGTCAGATTGGATGGCTGGGAGGAGCGAACCTTTATAATTCATATATAGCATTTAAGGTTAAGTTCCCGAAGACAAGCACGTATCTTGCAGAAGGTAATATGGGTCTCTGCCGCGCGAGAAGTGCTGCATTTGATCTCTATATTATGCCTGCGACAGAGGAGATTGAATCCAACATTCTCCAATATGCAGTTCCGACGAGTGAATACTATGTAGGTACGGCGGATTACTATTCGAAGCCTGATGATAATGACGGCTTCTCAAGGACATTCGGAACAAAAGCAGTAACAGAGGGAGAGCATCTTGTTGTCTACCGCATAAGCGAAAGCGGTGAGGCAGGAGCAGGTGGAGATTCGGCATATCCGCTCACGTTTACATTTGCAGACGAGGAAGCATTCGGCGGTGTGGAACTCGTAACCGAGAGTGGAAGTAACGTCATAGCTCTTGATGAAACGGCAAATACCTTCATTAAGCTTAAGACCATAAAAGGTGCGGAAATCGAATATGAAGAGGGTGACATCACTGCGGTGGTGTTCAAATCCGAAAATCCTGAAATAGCAAATGTTGATCCAAACGGTGCAATCACAGGTATCAGCGAAGGTAGCGCAAAGATAATCGCAACAGTAACATATGGCGGAATAACAAAGAAAGCAGAGTATATTGTTTCCGTTTCTGATAATTCCGGTATCGTTGAAAACGGAATCAGAATTACAGCTCCGGCTTCCGTCTATGTTTACGGTGCCTCAAAACTTGGAGTAACTGCTGAAATGAACAGCGGTAAGACGCTTGCTATCCCTGAAGAGTTTATTACATGGGAGCTTGTTGAAGGTTCTGAATATGCAGAACTTTCCGAAAACGGAAATGTCTATGGTATCGGCATTGGAACGGCAGTGGTTTCTGCAACTGTCAGTGCAGACTATAAAAATGGTGCGGCAGAGGGAATTGCAATCGAACCACTCGCGCTTGAGATTTCTTGGGATGCAACTGTCGATCCTCAGATATACACACTTGAAGAACGCGAAAATGCGAAGATTAACGCGAAACGCTATTCTTGGGCAAAAGATGAAGTCAAGGCTGTAAAAGAAGCGGCAGATAAATATGTAAACGAAATAGATTATCTCTATAATCTTATTGTTCCGGAAGGTCTGCCTAGATGGTATCACATCGGACATACAGGTGACCCGGATAAGTTTCTCTGCCGTTATTGCGGTGATGACATCAGCGTCAAGTACGGTGCATACGGATGGGGTGTAAACGCTATGAGCGATCCGTGGAAGGTACAGTGTCCGACGTGTAAACGTCTTTTCCCATCAAATGATTTTGGAAGCTTCTATGAGCTTGGTCTTTCCGAGAGCGGAAGCTGGAGCTATGAAAAGGCACTTATGAATCATCATAAACTGTTCGTGTGTGCTGATGGCGAGAATTGCAACTGTAAAAATATTCCGCATCCGACAAATGATCGTATGACCGAGGAGTGGAAGAGCTTCTATGGCTTTGGTATCGGTTACCTTGAGAATAAAGCATATAAGGAAATGGATGCAAAGCTCGGCGTTGTAGGTTGGGGTGTTGATGACAGCCTTGGATATATGCAGCCCTACATCTCATATGAAAAGGCTTTGGAAATCGTAGGACCTGATGGCGATGTGAGAAAAGTTCCGGGATATAGCCCTCTTTATTATGATAACGGGGATGGCCTTGCATGGTATGCAGACGGCGCACGAAAAGGCCCGGTTCAGCATACGTACATTTCATACTATATCCACGAAGGTTTGTGGTATGGACAGGGAAATGTCGCAAACAGCGCAGTTATAAGAAATGCGATAAATTCTCTTGCAAAGGCATTTGTATACACAGGTGAGGCTAAGTATGGTCGCGCAGGAGCAATCCTCCTTGACAGAATTGCTGATTTCTTCCCTGATCTCGTATGGCGTACATGGGGAGAGTGGCGCGGCGACTCTTACTACGGAGGAATAGTTGACGCTGTTTGGCAGACCTTCATCACAACAGAGTTTGCTGAGGCATATGATGCATTCCTTCCGATATATAATGACCCGTATGTAATCAAGTATCTCAGTGAAAACGGCGCAAGATACGAAACTGATGAAAACGGTGATTGGAAGCGCGATGAAAACGGAGCGCTTATTCCGATAAATCTTAAAGACACTCCGGGAGCTGCAAGAAAGAACATAGAGGATAATCTCCTTCTTGAAATCTTCAAACAGACAAAGCTCGGAATGAACTGGGGCAACTATGGTATGCACCAGAATGCAGTTGCAACTGCAGCCGTTGCTCTGAACAGACTCCCGGAAACAAAAGAAATGATTGATTGGGTAATGGCATACGGTCCGAAATATGGAACGTCGGGTCTCAACAGCGGCTCGGGAGTGAATGTACAGCCGATAAGCGGAGGTATGTTCCTTGGCACAATTATTGAAAACGTAAGCCGCGATGGTATCGGTTCGGAAAGTGCCCCCGGCTATAACGCAACATGGATTTCTAACTTCCTCGGAGTTGCGGAAACGCTTCGTGGATATGAGCTTTATCCGTCGGCTGACCTCTATGAGAATGCAAGATTTACAAAGATGTTTGCAGCGCAGGCTCGTTTGACTCTCGGAGGCTACTACACGACGCAGACGGGTGACAGCGGAGCGCTTGCAAGCACAGGCCTCGCTCTTTATACAGAGGAAACCATCAAGGGTTATAAAGCCACTAAAGATCCGCTTCTTGCACAGGTGCTCTGGCTTATCCATGAAACATACGGTGACGAGATTCGAGGAAGCATCCTTGACGAAGATCCCGAACAGATAACGAAGGACGTAGAGGCTGTTATTGATGAGATTGGCGAGCTCAATCTTGCAAGCGATATGCTTACCGGATATGGATTTGCAGCACTCCGCGCAGGTGGCGAATACGAATCTGCAAGCCCCCAGACTTATAAGAACACACATCGTGACTTTGCGATATACTTCGGAAAGAACTCCGGTCACGGACATGCTGATACGCTCAATCTGTTTATGGATGCATACGGTCTTAACCTCGCTCCTGAAATCGGATATCCTGAGGTAACAGGGGCGCAGCCTAACCGTATGGAATGGGTGAGAACGACGCTTTCACACAACACTGTAGTAGTTGATGAAAAAGAACAGCAATCAACAACCGTTCAGCAGAATCCGCATCACTTTGATGATGCAGGCCGTGTTAAGGTTATGGATGTATCAGCTGATGTGTATTCAAATGTAGACGAATACAGACGTACCATATTTATGGTGGATGCAAATGATGATATCTCCTATGGTGTTGACTTCTTCCATATCAAGGGAGGAAAGGATCATCTTTACAGCTTCCACAGCCAGACTGATACTTTGACTGCAATATCCGGTCTTTCCGATGTTGAAGTAACGCCTATGTATACAGATGAAGAGGGTAACCTTTACGGTACATATGCAGGTGCAGATGTCAAGTTTGGAGCAGACCCGGGCGGCGTAAACTCAGGTATCTACCCGAGAGGTTATACTTGGCTTAAGAATGTACGTACATACAATTCAATCGATACAAACTTTACAGTTGAATTTGACGTAAAGGATTGGAAGAGAATTCTCAACGAAAAACGCGACATTCGTCTTCGTCTTACAATGCTCAGTGACAAACCTTATAGCGAAGTAACGTTCGCAACGGCAGTTCCTCCGCAGACTAAGAGCAACGCTCATGCGACAGATTTTGATTATCTGCTTGTACGCAACAAAGGAACAAACCTTGATACAACATTCACAACTGTTTATGAACCGTATGATGCATCTGAAAAGTATATTGAGAGCATTGAAAAGGTTTCAATGGTCAGAGATCCGAGTTCAAAACCTGGCCTTTCCGACTCATACAGCGCGGTAAAGGTTACACTCATAAACGGAAGAATTGACTATGTAATGTATTCAACAAATAATGCGGTTGATTATGTAATCGACGATAATATTTGTTTCCGAGGTTTTGGTGGCGTTCTCTCGTTGGATGCTGATGGCAATATAATCTATTCTTATCTCAATGACGGCGAAGTTCTGAAGTTTAAAGATTCTGATGTTGAAGATTCTGTTGCGGCATATACAGGTATTGTAAAGAGCTTCACGGAGGAATTGACTACTGAAAATTATATCAGATTCTCTCCGGATGCAGGACAGAATATAGACATCGGTGCTCTTGCAAACAAGTTTGTCTATATAGACAATGACGGAGTAGAAAACGGTGTATATAAGATTATAGACGCATATGAGGATAACGGTGAAATAGTTCTTGATATCGGTGATGTATCCGCAATAAGAAACTATGTGGATGCAAAGAATATATCTCTCGGATATACCTATAACATCGAAAAAGGGCAGGAGCTAAGAATTCCGATTACAAGCGTTGTAGACACCGCTCCGACGTTAGAGTGTCCGGAAGATGCAACTGTTTCGGTAGGCAGTACAATAACTATTCCGATTTATGCAGAATCGCCTGTCGGACGAGATATTGAAATCATTGGAACAAGAATTCCGCGAGGTGCGTCGATTGATTCCGAACGAGGAGTGTTGACGTGGAAACCGTCAGATTCCCAAAGCGGCGAGAATCACCTTGAAATCACAGCTAGTGACGGTATATCTGAAACAACTGTACATTTCTATATCACCGTATACGGAAAGACGACAGGTGCAGGTTCCTCCACAGGCGAAAGCACCGGAACAGGCAGCGAAGCAGGCTCCTCCACAGGGGTAGGAACCGGTTCTGCAGGCGGTTCTTCCGGTGGTGCAGGCGGCGGAGGCTCAGCAGGCAGTTCGGGTTCAGGTGCAACTGCTCCGTCTGATGACAAGAAACCGACTGAAACACCCGATACAGGAAAAGAAGAAACAACAGGCAGCAAAGGGGAGACCTCTTCAGCTCGTTTCATCGACCTTGGCGCTCACGCATGGGCAGCTGATTCTATCAATGATCTTGCTTCGAGCGGTATAATCAAAGGAACAAGTGAGACAACATTCTCACCTGCAGCAAACATCACACGCGCAGATTTTGCACTTCTCCTCGTCCGCGCATTCAAGCTCGAGAGTGAGAATAC
>JAFQVE010000648.1 GCA_017408185.1 Oscillospiraceae bacterium
AGAGAATTTTGCGGATGTAGCGGCTTCCGATTACTTTGCAGCTGAGCTTGCGATTGCAAGAAATACAGGTATTGTAAACGGCATCGGCGATAATAAGTTTGCGCCGAGAAATACAATCACACGTCAGGATATGATGACGATTGTATACAGAGCGCTTAATAGCCTTCCCCTTGAGGGGAAGGTGGCGCCGGAGGCGACGGATGAGGTGTCTTACCCCGATTTCGCTTCCGTTGCAGAATATGCAAAGGATGCAGTCAAGTCACTTATCGCAAGCGGTCTTGTAAACGGAAAGGGCGGCAAGATCGCCCCGACCGACAACACAACGCGCGCAGAAGTCGCAGTTCTCATCAAGAGAATTCTCGACTACACAGCAAAATAAACCAAAAACAATAAAATCAAAAAAGGGTTTGTGGCAAAATTCATTTTGCTACAAACCCTTTTAGACTTTAGAAAAATAGTGTAGAATGAACAAATCGGACCCGAAGTAGTACATAGAGGTCCGATTTGTTTATAGCATAAAGATCAAAATCTTCAAATTTGCTGTGAGGCGAATTTTCATTATACTATTATGCTATAAATTGAGTGATGTTCAGTGATTTTATCTATAAAATTGTCGCTTTTACCTTTTATGCTATCCGCGCTATTCTGCTACAGCCTTTGCTGCTTAATTCTACCTTGCGGAATAGTCATACGGCTCAAAATTGTTTTCATCAAACCATTCCCAGCGTTTGTGGTATTCATCGTTGCTGCTGGTATAATAGCTACGCAGGCGCTCGCGATATTCGCTCGGAGACATTCCAAGCTTTTCGCGGAATGTTCGAGAAAGGTGTGATTTGTCAGATAATCCGACAAGTTTTGCAATCTCCAAGGTCTTTTTGTCTGTAAACATAAGCATCATCATTGCCTGTGAAAGCCGCAGTGTGTGCAAAAATTCAATCGCGGTTTTGCCTGTTATATTTCGGAAGTTATCCATAAATCTGCGGCGCGACATCATAGAAACTTTGCAAAAATCATCTATCCCGATTTTCTCGGAATAGTGATCAATCATAAATCGGACAACATTTGCAATATCGTGTGTGTGATCAAGTGTCAGATTCTTGGCTGATGCGACGGATTCTGAACCATCGCATAGCAGGTGCAGAAGCGAGACAAGATGATCACCGAGCTTTTCGAAGGACATCTCCTTATGTTTTGAAAATTCCTCTATCATTGATTCTGCAAGATTGTCTGCCGTTTCTTTATTCTCTTCGGAAAACTCAGTGAATACAGGAATCTGTCGATTGTCAAAGTGGGCGTATTCATTGAAATATGAAAAGAACGGATGCCCGAGCTTGTTTACGAAGTGGTCAGTAAAGCTTAAAGAAAGAATGTGCGGCGTATTTTCCGATTCGCGGGTGTCAATGGTATGTGTTATATAAGGAAGAATAACAGCGCACGAACCGGGCTTCTGAATATATTTCCGTTCGCCGATAATATGCTTCATAGTTCCCTGAAGAACGTACCATATTTGCACATGATCATGTAAATGAAGGAAGTCAGTCTTATATTTATCAGTGGTTTCAACAAGCATAGGGAGATATCGCAGTTTTGAGGAATTGAGCACTAAACGCGGAAATGAAGGAGTTAAAGGCAAAACAGAACACCTCCGCCTCGCATATATTTTCTACAGCTACATTATAGCATTTATCCGACTTGCGTGCAAGAAAAAAGAGACTCAAAAATGTCTCGAAGCGCGAAATGGCACAATTCTTCAACTGATATGCGTTGACTTTGCATAACCCGTGCCTATAGAATATTATTAAAGAAATATTACACAACTATGCGTAAAAAGGAGGAAAAAATTATGAAAAAAAGAAGAAGAGTGTTGTCAATGCTGCTTGCAGCAATAATGCTTGTTTCATTGCTTCCGGGGGGCTTTGCCGGAGCTGCGGATTCTGTGTCACTAAAGTATGTATTTTCAGCACCTGCAGTAGGCCTTGCGGATGATTCGCAGATGACAATAGCATCCGGAACAGCTGCCGATGCGAGCGGAAAGGGGCTTTCGGATATAGACCCGGAAATTTCTGCACCATGGGATTTGCTTGCGATACGAAGTCTGCATGGCAGCCGTTACAGAACGGGTGGAATTTGGTTCAGAACGCAGACCGGAAATGTCGTCAAGGGCGGAGTACAGCAGGTGGGAGCAAACGGGCTATCATTTATGATAACAGTGCCTGCGGATGGATTGTACAAGCCAACGATAAAATATGATCATGCATCAACAGGCGGGATTGTCGGTGTATATCTTTTTGATGAAGCGACAGCGACAAACCGTAATTTTGATATGACAACACAGATGGGGATTAAGAGTGTAGTCGCAGGACTTGATCCGATAGGAACATTTGATACATATGATGCTTTGTCGAAACTCGACAGCTTCGACAAAGCGGGAATGCTTGAATGTGGTGCGGTGGAGCTGAAGGCGGGGAACTATTATCTTGTATTTGCTATCAACGGTATCAATTCAGCAATTGACCCGGCGACAACAGCAACAATATGTATGGAGCTTTGTGGATTTTCGCTGACAGAGACGCAGGCGGAAGTGAAGGTTGAGAAGGTTACATACGATTTCAGAAAAGGAACATATGATGCCGGCGTAGATGTGATAAGTGATTACAGCCTTACAGGAAATTGGAAATTCAATAGCCTGGAAGAAGGGCTCGCCGCAAAGTTTGCAGGCAATTATAAATTCGCGAGATACCTTGATTACGGAATCCAGCTCCAGTCCGGAGCAGGAGAATGGATTGCTCTCACTCTTGATGTTCCGGCCGGTGGCTTCTACATAGCGGACTTTAAGTACGCTATGGGACCGTCGGGAAGCATAGGCGATATTTATATCGCTCCCACGTCGTTTTCATCTGATATGTGGCTCAGCGACACATATTACATAGAAGCTGTAAACTTCTATTATGACGGCGATTTTACCAAGAATGTGGAAGCAGAGCTTCCTATGTTCAAGCTTGATAAAGGCGGTGAATACGTACTTGTACTCAAATCGCGCGAGAGTGCGCTTTATCCTACATCACTCACGCTCACAAGCGCGGAGATAACAGGCGTTGACGTGCTGTTTGAGGAGGATTATCTTCGCGTTGGCGCAACGGAGCAGGTTATTATGAAAATTGCGACAAGCAAGGAAAGAAGCGTCGATGTCGTTGGTGGGAAACCGAGTTTTAAGAGCAGTGATGAGCGCATTGCAACTGTATCGAGCGACGGAACAATCCGAGGTGTCAGCGAGGGAACGGTCACGATAACTGCGGAAACTACGATATATGGCGAAAAGCTTTCCGGATCAAGGACAATTGAAGTGAAGAATATAAGCTATGACCATGCAGATGTAAATCTTGTGGAGGGTGAATCGTTTTTTGTCGGAGGTCAGAAGGCGCTCACAGCATCGGGATATTTCAGCGATGGAAGCAAGATAAAGGATAAGGACATAACTGTGCGCTACGAATCCAGCAACGAAGACGTTGTAAAGGTAGAAGACGGAACGCTTTATGCAGTGAGCGAAGGCGATGCGAAGATAACGACATATGTAATCTTTGCAGGCGAGGAAAAGGCAGCGGAGAGAAATATTAAGGTAGAAGCTGTCAAGCTTGCTTACATAACCGCGAAGACAGAGGACAATGTTGTATCCTCCTTTGACACCGACGGCTCAAAGATAGTTGTCACCGGTACAAATAACGATGGCAGCACAGCTGACCTTTCCGATGCAGTTTATGTGTACGAAAGCCTCACTCCCGGGACTGTTTCGGTTGATAAAAACGGCTATGCACACTATGTATCGCGCGGCGAAGGAAAGGTAAAAGTAAGCGCAACAATCGGCGGACTTCCGTTTGAATGCGAATGCAATGTTATTCCGAGCTCTCATAAAACCAAGCCTACAGTTTATACTTCCGAAATGCGCACTGCGGCGCTTGACAATATCGCAAAATACGACTGGGCAAAGAAACTCAAAAAGACAGCGGTGACTGAGGCGGATGCATATCTGCAAAACCTCGATTTTATTTATAACCATATTCCAGGCGAGGGTATTCCGCGCGCAAACCAGATGGCGCTGACCGTGTCTCCCACAGAGATAAAATTCACCTGTCCATATCCATCTTGCCAAGTAGATGTACGCGAAAAATATCATTTCTATGGTTGGAACGTAAATCCGGTCGAAAACCCGTGGAAGGTGCAGTGCCCGGAGTGTAAGAGACTTTTCCCGTCAAACGATTTTGAAAGCTTCTATAAGCTCGGCTTGCAGCCGGACGGCACATTTGACCGAGAGGTTGCTATGCAGAAGAACGCAGAGATAGTAGCTGCGGGAGGAAAAGGGTACCTTGTAAACGAGCTCTATTCCGATATGCCTGAGGATTGGCTTGTAGATGACGGCTTCGGCTGGTCGATGTCCGAGGGATATGGAACAAAGATACGAACAGATAAGCTTTGTCCGATTGCATATTATATGCACTGGCTTTGGGGAATGAACGGGACAAATCAGCGTTCGTTTATAACAAAGGCGATAAATACGTTCCGCGACGCATATCTCTACACGGGAGATGCGAAGTATGGCAGAGCGGGAGCAATCCTCATTGACAGAGTTGCCGATGTATATCCGACATATGAATTTGAATCCACAAGCATAAATTATCCGAATGCGCAGGGAGGAAGAAACGCAGGTAAGATTATTGGTTGCATCTGGGAGCCGGAGCTCGCAGAAATGTTTATTCGCGCATACGACGCGTTTTATCCGATGTTTGACGATGCACAGGTTATAAACTACCTATCTGCAAAATCCACGGAGTACGGCCAAGTAAATCCGAAGACGAGCGGAGATATGATTCGAGAAAACATAGAGAACGGAATCGTCCGCGAGACATTCAAAGCGACAAAAAACGGTAAGCTTTGGGGCAACTTCGGTATGCAGCAGTTAACAATTGCTGTTGCCGCTGCAGCTCTTGACACCTATCCTGAGACGGGGAATATGCTTGATTGGCTCGGACGTGAGGAAAGATCGGGAACAGGAACATACGGGACGTATATTTGTCCGATTTACGGAACAAATCAGTCTACTGCGACGAATAATTTCGGCGGGGACATGCTGATTAAGTATATAGCTGATGTTGACCGCGATGGTTTCGGTAATGAGGTTGGCGTGGGTTATAACATCCTTTGGGTAACAAACGGTCTTTCAATTGCCGAGGTGCTTTACCGCTACGGAGCGGAAAGCGATCTCAACCTCTTTGGAAATCCGAAGTATGTTAAGATGTATAATACTTTTATAAAAGAGACGGCAGGCGACGGATATACGCTTCAGTTTGGTGATTCCGGTGCAACGGCAAGTGCAGGACTCTATAGCACTGCAAACCAAACACTTCGCGCATATTATATGCTTGGAGATCCGTTCCTTGCTCAGAGCTATTACTACACTGTCGGCGGCGACCTTGATGATGTATATATTGATATATTCACAGATAACGACGGCTTAAGAGAAAGCATAGAAGATGATGTTGAGGAATACGGCGAGCTTAAGTTCGGGAGTGAGAACCTCACAGGCTTCGGCCTTGCTATGGTGCGTGGCGGTGAACTCATAAAGGGTGCAGGCGCAGGCTCGGAACATCGCTACGATACATGGATGTACTACGGTATAACAGGCGGTTCGCATGGACATCACGATATGCTCCACCTTGGTATCGACGCATATGGCTTCAACTTTATGCCCGACCTTGGATATCCGGAAGCGACGGCGTATGACCCGAACCGTTACCAATGGGTTATGCCATCAATCTCGCACAACACAGTCACCGTAAACAATGTTACACAGAACGCAACAAGCGGAGGAAACCCGCTTCACTTCGACGATGCGGGTCGGGTTAAGGTGATCGACACAGAGGCGGAAGGCGTATACACGGATGTGAATATCTACCGTAGAACGGCAGTCACAATCGAAGAGTCGGCAGAGGTGGCATACACTGTAGACTTCTTCCGCGTAAAGGGCGGCGACAAACATACCTATAGCTTCCATACTCAGTCATATATGGGCTATACGACAGAAGATTTCACGTTTGCAAAGCAAGTGGACGAAAACGGCGAATACGTCGGAAGCTACGCAGGTGCCGATGTGCCTTACGGCAAGGATCCAAACACTCCGCCTCAGGAAAACAGCGACTGCGTAACGAAGTACCCGCGCGGATATACTTGGCTTACGAACGTAAACCGCGCAGAAAATCTCACGAGCGGAACATTCTCAGTAAACTTTGAGCAGACCGACTTTAATAAGCAGGTGGCTGATTCAAAGGGATTGAATCTTAAGTTCACGGCACTTAATGACTGGACCCCGTCAGAGCTTGCAATAACAACAGGCTATGCTCCGAGAACATCAAGCAATAAGAATATTCCGGGACTTGACTATATGCTTATTCATCGTGAGGGAAAGAATCTTGACACACTCTTTACTTCTGTTCTTCAACCATATAAGGGAGAAGAGTATATAGAGAGTATGAGCTATGTTGCAGCGAGTGTTAAATCAGGAACTCCG
>JAFQVE010000649.1 GCA_017408185.1 Oscillospiraceae bacterium
GAGATGCTCTTTGCGATAAATATGAAACCATGGGGGAGCTTCTCTCGCGAGCCGACAGCATAGCGCAGGGGTCAAACACCGGGCTTTTTGTCGGTCACAGGAATCTTCGCCGTTCCGTTATGGGAATGGAAAACCGTGAGCCGACGGAGGATGAGCTAAACGAAATGAAAGCGCTTCTCCGTGACGGACTTGAAAACGGCGCAATCGGAGTTTCCTTCGGGCTTATCTATACACCGAGCTCCTATGCAAAAACGGACGAGCTTATCTCTCTTGCGCGTGTTGCGGCGGAATACGGTGCGCTCGTCTCGGCGCATATAAGGGACGAGGGCGATTTTGTTGAAGAAGCGGTTACTGAATTTATCACAATAATAAAGGCATCAGGTGCGCGCGGAATTATCTCCCACCACAAGGCGATGCATAAAAAGAACCACGGCAAGGTAAACAATACCTTGAAAATGATTGAGGCGGCAAATGCAGAGGGATTTGACATCTATTGCGATGTATATCCCTATATCGCATCGGAAACAACCCTTGAAGCAAGATTTATCCCGGGTGAATACAGAAAAGAAAGCGAAAAGCTTGTTGAGTATTTGAATGACGAAAAAATCTGCCGCGAGATTAAAAATATAAATCTCGAAAAATGGGGAGACGACCTCAGCTGGGTGCTTATAAACAAATGCGAGGGTTATCCCGAATACACAGGGCTCACGCTTGATAAAATAGCGGAAATTCACGGCAAGGATGTTTATGAAACGGTTTTTGATATTTTGCGCAAAAGCAACGGAAGCGCGCAGGCGGCATACTTTACGATGAGTGAGGACGATGTCGACACGGTTATCTCCTATCCGAGAGCGATGATATGCACGGACTCTTCGGCGGCGCGCGGAATGCCGCTCTATCATCCGCGACTTCGCGGAAGCTTCCCGAGAGCATTGGGGCGCTATGTCAGAGAACGAAAAACTGTGACACTTCCTGAAATGATAAGGAAGATGACATCGCTCCCGGCGTATGTCTATGGCTTTGAAACAAAGGGAATTATCAAAGAGGGAATGGATGCGGATATATGCATCTTCAACCCCGAAACAATATGTGACCGCGCGGATTTCGCGGATTGCACACGCCGTGCGGAGGGGCTTTCTTATGTTATCGTAAACGGAGTTGTTGCGGCAGAGAATGCAGTATATACCGGCGCAATGTCAGGAAAAGTTTTACTCAGAAAGGTGAAATAGAAAATGAAGAATCTCGGATTTTATAACGGAAAATATGATGAAATGGAAAATATGTCAATCCCGATGAGCGACAGAGTGTGCTTCTTCGGTGACGGCATATATGATGCGACATACAGCAGAAACTATAAGATTTTTGCGCTTGATGACCATATAAATCGCTTTTACAACAGTGCAAAGCTTACGGAGATTGAACTTCCTTACACAAAAGAGGAAATGAAGGCTCTTCTTTATGAGATGCTTGAAAAGATGGACACGGGCGAGAATTTCGTATATTTTCAGGCAACGAGAGGAACAGAGCCGATACGAAACCACGTCTTCCCCGAAAAGGGAGTAAAGGCAAATATATGGATAAACATATATCACCGCGAGCTTGTGGACGTTTATAAAAAGGTAAAGCTTATGACTATGGAGGACACGAGATTTCTCCATTGCAATATAAAAACGCTCAA
>JAFQVE010000650.1 GCA_017408185.1 Oscillospiraceae bacterium
AAATTGCATACTTACCGCAAAAAATTACAAAAAATATTGCAACACATTAAATTAATATTTTATTTGTGTTTTTTTCGGTTCTATGTTATTATATATGAAAAGAACAGGGGGGATAGATATGTTTGATAATGTAGGAAACGTCAGGTTTATGCAAAAGCTCAACCGTGAGAAGGCACTCAGCTTTATTCGTAAGAACAGCCCGGTGTCGAGAAATGAGCTGGCAAAGATTACGGGGCTGAGTCTTTCCTCCATAACTAATATAATAAACTTTTTTATTGATTCAAACCTCGTTACGGAAACCGGAAGAATAAAAAACGCGGGCGCGGGACGCCGCGCGGTTATGCTTGAATTTAATGCAAGCGCATATTCAATCATCGCAATAAATATAGAGCCGGATGAAGCAACCGTTTCAATCACCGACCTTGTCGGCGGTATTTTAGAGAGCGAAAGCGTCGCGATATCCAAGAAAGAAACGGCTGATAAAGTGCTTTCTGTTATTGAAGAGCGGGTTTTGTCCGTTATTGGCAAGCGTGCGGATGTAAAGGCGATAGGCTTTGCAGTGTCCGGTCACGTTTCTCCGGACGGAAAAGTCAGCTCAAGCGTTATGGATTGGGACAGAGTTGATGTGAAAACTCGTTTTGAAAAGAGCTGCGGTGTTCCGGTTTACATATCCAACAACACAAAAACAAAAGGCTTGTGGACGATTCGCGCGCTGAATGATGAAATGCATAAGAATATCGTTTTCCTTGATATGTCCTCCGACGGAATAGGTATAATAAATGCATATGACGGAGAGATAAATGCCGCTGTTGCGGGGGAATTCGGGCATACGGTAATTTCTGCCGCGGACGGTGAGCTTCGCTGTCTTGAAAATGTCTGCAGTGTCGGATATATTGAGTTGCGCTATGAAGAGCTTTCCGGCGAGCCTGTGCCGATTTCAGATATACATAAGCGCGCGTGCGGCGGAAACAAAATCGCCCGCCGCGTAATTGATGAAGCCTGCGGATATATGAGCGCGGCGATAATTAATCTCATTATGATGTTTGAGCCGCACCTCATTATCGTGAACGCATCAGAGCTTTTTGAGATAGAGCCGATGTATAACGCCGCAATTGACCTTGCGGTTTCGCACACCGCGCGTCTTGCAATGAAAACGCCGGAGTTTAAGAAGGTGTTTGTTGCCTCCGCTCAGTCCGCACAAGGCGCGGCGCAAATAGCTGCCGACGAGCTTTTTGGCATCTCCGCTCCGGATGATATTTTGTAATACAAAAAATATAATATTATTAAAAAGCGTGTTTTCAAACTGACTTCAGCCTGAAAACACGCTTTTTGCAATTAATTTTTAAAACATAACATGAAAAAATAACATTTGAGCAGATAAACGCCAATTAATGAAGGGATTGCAACAAAATTCATTTAGCTGCAACCCCTTGAATTATATAGCCTTTTTGTGTTCCAAAGTGTTTTTACAGTCCCTGTTCTTTATATCCGTCACAGAGCTTATATATTTTCCTGCATTGTATAATTCGGTAAAAGCTTGGGAGAGACGGTATCGGTGAAGATACCCGCAGAGTCAAGCTCCTGAGCAAACTTTTCGATATGCGCAAGCGTAAGCTTTCCGGGCTTTGCTTCCTTCGCGGCTTTTGCCGCACTCTGACCGGCACTGCGTCCGAAAACAATGATATCAAGAAGAGAATTACCCATAAGACGGTTTCTGCCGTGAATTCCGCCGACAACCTCGCCTGCGGCAAAGAGATTGTTGATATTTGTTGTCATACAGTCAGGCGTGATATCAAGTCCGCCGTTCTGGTAGTGCAGAGTCGGGAATACAAGAATAGGCTCCTTGCGTATATCAATGCCGTACTTTGCAAACATTCTCATCATTGCAGGAATGCGTGCCTCAATCGTTCCTTCGCCGCCTATTTTTTCAATCATTGGAGTGTCAAGCCAAATGCCTTTACCACGTCCTGTGTCAATGCCGTTGTTGCGGTCTGAGCATTCGCGGATGATAGAAGCCGCCGCAACGTCGCGCGTCTCGAGCGGATGCATAAAAACCTCACCGTTTACGTTAACAAGCTTTGCACCGAGAGAGCGAACCTTTTCCGTAACGAGCGCGCCGAAAATCTGCTCGGGATATGCAACGCCCGTGGGATGATACTGGAGTGTGTCTGCGTAAAGAAGCTTTGCACCTGCGCGGTATCCGAGAACAAGTCCGTCTGCCGTTGCGCCGTAGTGGTTTGAGGTCGGGAAGCCCTGATAGTGCATTCTTCCGGCTCCGCCGGTTGCGATTATCACCGTCTTTGCTTTGGCAACAAGAAGCTCCTTCGTTTCCATATTCATAAGCACGGCGCCTGCAGCATTGCTGTTGGTGTCTAAAATAAGCTCAATTGCGGCGGTAAAGTCAATTACCGGAATCTGTCGGTTCAGAACCTCATCACGCAGGGTGCGCATGATTTCCGCACCGGAATAGTCCTTCGCTGCGTGCATGCGCTTGCGTGAAGTTCCGCCGCCGTGAGTTGTAATCATGGTTCCGTCTGCTTCCTTGTCAAACTCAACTCCGAGATCGGAAAGCCATGCAATGGCCTCCGGTGCTTCGCAGACGAGCTTTGAAAGAAGCTCACGTTTTGCGGCAAAGTGTCCGCCGCCGAATGCGTCAACAAAGTGAATTGCGGGGGAGTCGTTTGGTTTGTCTGCCGCCTGAATTCCGCCTTCTGCCATCATTGTATTGGCATCGCCGATGCGGAGCTTTGTGACGATCATAACGTCAGCGCCTGCTTTGTGTGCTTCAATTGCGGCAGATGCACCGGCTCCGCCGCCTCCTATGATAAGAACATCGGTTTCATAATCCGGCTTTTCAAGGTTTATATCCTTTGAGGAAATGCGGCTGTGCGCCTGAAGAATTTCTGCAAGCTCCGTGGGAACCTTCTCGCCTTTGTTCGGACCGACGGTAAGAGTGACAAATTCGTCCTTTCTGTAATCGGGATGGTAGGTGGAAAGAAGGTCTTCCTTCTGCTTTGCGGTCATACGCTCAGGTTCGAGTGCGATATTCTTTTCTCTTGCAGCTTCAACGGCGGCAAGTGATTTTTTCAAGTTATCAGGATACATTCTGCTCACCCTCCTTATTCTTCGATTTCGCGGTTGTTGTAAAGCTCTTTTATTTCTTCAATTGGCTTTTGCATAAGAGCTTCAATCAGGTCCTTGAAATCGCCGTTTTTGATTTCCTTAACTCGGTCCTCGAGATGACCGCAGCCGGGAGCGAGGTATTTGCCGTTGATTCTCCGAGCGAGCATTGCAACCTGCGGATGGGAAATTCCGGCGGGGCATCTGGATGAGCATACGCCGCACATTACACAGTCAAAAGACTCCTCAGCGCATTTTTCAAAATCACCGCGCTGTGCATAAGCAATATACTGCATAACATTAAGCTCCTGCGTACAGCTCTTTGTGCAGGCATTGCAACCGATGCAGGCGTAAATTTCCGGATAAAGCTGCATCATTATTGATTGATCTGTGGGGATTTTTTCAATATCATAGCCTTGCTTTACAAGCGGGAAGAACGGGAGAGTTGCTATGTACATATTATTTTCAACCTGCGTCTGGCAGGCAAGACATGCCTTCAGCTCGCGCTCGCCCTTGATACGGTAAATCGTAGCGCACGCACCGCAGAAGCCGTTGCGGCAGCCGCATCCGCGCACAAGCTGATATCCGGCATATTCCATTGCGGTCATAATCGTCAGATTCCCGGGAACGGAATACTTTTTGCCAAATATAAAAACATCAACAAAATTTTCCATGTTTGTCACCCTTATCTTTCTATCTCAAAACTGTATGCTTTTAATATTCCGACGGAAGCTCATCAAGCTCGTCACAGCGGAAAACAGGTCCGTCCTTGCAGACGTATTTTGAACCTACATTGCATCTTCCGCATTTTCCTACTCCGCATTTCATACGCAGCTCAAGTGTTGTATATATCTGGGTTTTGTCAAAGCCGAGGGAGCAAAGTCCGTCAAGCGTGAACTTAATCATAATCGGTGGTCCGCACAGTACAGCGGTTTTGTCAGTTGTGAAGTTAAGCTCCTTCACATAATTCGGAACAAATCCGACGTGTCCGTCCCAACCCTCCTGCGGGTTGTCTATGGTGAGGTGAACGTTAACACCTGCATCGTTTGACCATTCTTCGATAATTTCATTGTAGTCAAGCAAATCCTCGCGTCCGCGCGCACCGTAAACGATGTCAATATCGCCGTAGCGGTCGCGGTAGTGGCGGCAGTAGTTTATTACCGAGCGCAGAGGCGCAAGACCTACGCCGCCGGCGATGAAGAGCAGATTCTTTCCGGCAAATACGTCATCAACAGGGAAAGGCTTGCCGTAAGGGCCGCGGATTGTTATCTGCTGACCGACCTCTGCGCTGTGAAGCCATTCCGTAACGCATCCGCACTTTTTGATTGAAAACTCCATATATTCTTCGTTTGTGGGTGAGGACGTTATGGAGAACATAGCCTCGCCGACTCCGGGAACGGAGAGCATAGCACACTGGCCCGGGCGGTGGTCAAACGCTTTTTTTCCGTCAGGAGTAACAACCCGGAAGGTTTTGATATCGGGAGTGTCTATGCGTACATCGGTGATAACGCCGATTTTTGGAATTAATGCGTCATTGTTCATTTTTGTTACCTCCGAGTTTTTTCATAACTTTGACTATGTTCATTGAAATGGGGCATCTTGAAACACATCTTCCGCAACCGACGCATCCGAAGATACCGTCATTGTTTTCGGGGAAATATACAAGCTTGTGCATAAATCTCTGACGGAAGCGTTCCTTTTGGGAAAGCCTGTTATTTCCGTGTGCCATTTTGGTAAACTCGGAATACATACACGAATCCCAGCATCTGTAACGGATTACGCCGTTTCCGGTTTTGAAATCCTTGATGTCATAGCATTGGCAGGTGGGGCATACAAAAGTACATGTTCCGCAACCGAGGCAAGCTTCGGAAAGCTCGCTCCACTCCGGTGCGTTGAAAAACTCGTCTGTTTTTCCGCCGCCGAACGAATCTGTCGAAAGGCTCCCGAGCGGAAGCTTTTCTGCGATTTTCTTTATGCTTTCTTTTATCGTATCTGCGCTGTCGTCGGTGCAATCTTCCGTAACAGCTTCAAGCTTCTCGAGCAACGCCTCGCCTTTTTCGGTGTTGGCATAAAGGTAAAGATTCTCTTTATCCTTCCAGGCGGTTATATCTCCGCCCGGTTCCGCGGGCGAAATTCCGAAAGCCGTGCAGAAGCAGGTTTCGGACGGCTTATTGCAGGCTACTGAAATTATGATTCCGTGCTCGCGGCGGGAAGCATAAAAGCTGTCATAAGGTTCGGTGAGGAAAACGCGGTCGAGTATATCAAAGCTTCTTGCATCGCAAGCGCGAACGCCGAACACAGCAAAATCCTCTTTTTCATCTCTTGTGTCGATGATTTCAATGTTCTTGCCTTCGGTTTTGAATTTCATAAGGTCTTCGCTCTGCGGGAAGAAAAAGTCCTTCGGGCTTTTTGTTGTATTCAGAGCATCGGACCACTCCATGCCGTTTTCCCACTTTGTGAAAGCGGCTTTTCCGTCGCTTCCGTCAACGGGAAGATAAAGAGTCATTGATTTTGTAATTTCTTTAAAAACGGAATTGATTTTTTCTAAAGCGCATTTACGCATCTGTATCCCTCCCGTTAAAAACGTCACACGGCTCAATATCGTCTGTTGTGTAATCAACAAGCGGTGCACGTGAGCCAACCTCGGCACCTGCCTGATATTCGCCGTAGAAGCAGTTTATATCCTTTATAAACTTACGATTGAGCAAATGAAGCGGTATGTTCTGCGGGCATACGCGTGAACATTCTCCGCAGTCTGTACACCGTCCTGCAACGTGGAATGCACGGATGATATGGAACATCTTTTCCTCAAAGCTCGATGACGGTGCCTTGCTTTCCGCACCGGATGCGGGATTGTTGAAAACGCATTTTTCACAGGTGCAGGCAGGGCAGATGTCACGGCAGGCATTGCAACGGATGCAACGGGAAAGCTCGTTCTGCCAGAAAGCATAGCGTTCATCCGGCGTCATTTTTTCGAGCTTTTCAACCTCATCAAAGCGGTTTGATGAGATAACCTCGCCGTCCTCACCGAGAAGCTCGTCATACGCAACGTGCTTTTTGCTCTTACAGTTTATGCAGCGTTCTGCAAGAACGTCTGCCTTATCAATTTCAACAGGCGCATCACCGTAAAGCGTTTCGACTATGAGCTTGTCGCCATTGTCGGTGATTTTTGAAATGCCGTCACCGGTGATCTTCTTTATCTTATCAATATCTGCCATACCGTTGCAGGGAATACCTACGGCATAAACCTTTTCGCGGTCAAAGCGATGCTCGGTGAGAAGCTGATTGAAGCTGTATGTATCGCACGGCTTTAAGAATACAAGAAGCTTGCCTTCAAGTCGGTCTGTTTTTGAAACAAGATACTTTGAAAAGTTTGCACCGCAGAAGTCATTCCAGATAAACTCGCGATTAAGTTCATCGGCGGAAGTGAAAACAGCGGGTGTGATGTCGTAGTCAAAATCGCCGCGCTTCCAGCCAAGGACAGCGGAAACGGTGTTGCTGTCAAGCAGAGAAACTGCTTTATCAATAAGTTGTTTGCGTGTTAACGCTTGCATCGCAGATCCTCCAATCGTTTGTTTTCTCCAAGCTTTGCCACGGTCTCGGCAAAGTCATTCATTGTTGCGGCAAATTTTCCACCCTCTGCCGCGGAAACCCATTCAACGCGCGTGCGCTCTTTTTCAATGCCGAGATAGTCAAGCATAGAGAAAAGAAGTGCCATTCGTCGGCGTGTGTAGTAATTTCCCGATGTGTAGTGACAGTCTCCCGGATGGCAGCCACAGATGATAACTCCGTCTGCACCGCGCTGGAAGGCGCGGAGAACAAACATTGGGTTTACTCTGCAGGAGCAGGGAACGCGGATTATCTTTACATCTGCGGGATAGCTTAAACGGTTGTTTCCCGCAAGGTCTGCACCGGCGTATGAGCACCAGTTACAGCAGAAAGCTACAATCAAGGGCTTATAATTATTCATTTGCATATCGCATCTACCTCCGCCATAATCTGCATGCTTGCAAATCCCTTCAAATCCATTGCGCCCGACGGGCAGGCAACTGTACATGCACCGCAGCCCTGGCAGACTGCAGGATTAACTGATGCAACGCGTCTTATCTTTGTTGTTCTGTCCGGCTGACGGAATTCTTTATCTTCATATGTAATTGCACCGTAGGGACACACGCGTTCACACGATGAACAGCCGTTACACATAAGCTCGTCGGAGTGAGCGACGCACGGATTGCCTGTAAGCTTATCCTTTGCAAGAAGACCGATAACCTTTGAAGCCGCGGCACCTGCCTGCGAAACGGTTTCGGGGATATCCTTCGGTCCCTGGCAGGTTCCGGAGAGGAACACGCCCGCCGTGGGGCTTTCAACCGGGCGAAGCTTCGGATGTGCTTCGGTGAAGAAATCGTTTGTGTCCATGCTTGCCGTCAGCATTGTGGCAAGCGGTCTTGCGGACTTGTCCGGCTCGATTGCCGCCGCAAGAACAACGAGATCGGCATCAATATGAAGCTGCTTGTTTGCAATGAGGTCGGATGCCTGAACCTTGAGCTTGTCGCCCTCGGGGGTAACCTTTCCGACCATGCCTTTTATGTAGTTCACGCCGTATTCCTCAACGGCACGGCGGTAAAACTCATCAAAGTTCTTGCCCGGAGTTCTTACATCTATATAGAATACATAGACCTCCGTGTCGGGGTATTTATCGCGTGTCAGCATAGCGTGCTTTGCTGTGTACATACAGCATATTTTAGAGCAGTATTCCTTTCCTTTTTCCGCGCATGCCGCACAGCGAGAGCCAACGCACTGAACGAAGACGATTGTGTGGGGGTGACGTCCGTCGGACGGACGGAGGAGCTTGCCGGCAGTAGGCCCTGCGGCGTTGGTAAGTCTTTCAAATTCAAGCGAGGTGATAACGTCCTTTGACTGGCTGTAGGCAAATTCATCGAACTTGTCCATACTGATGGGATTAAAGCCCGTCGCCGCAACGATTGCACCGTAGCGCTCTTCTATAAATTCATCCTTCTGCGTGTAGTCGATTGCACCTGCCGTACATACCTTTGAGCAGATGCCGCATTTTCCGTTTTTGAGCATATTGCATGCCGTCGGATCAATTGTTGCAACCTTCGGCACTGCCTGTGCAAACGGGATGTAAACTGCGGGACGGTTGTCCATACCGAGGTTGAATTCATTCGGAACCTTTTTCATCGGGCATTTTTCAACGCATGCACCGCATCCTGTGCACAAATCTTCGCGGACATACCGCGCTTTTTTCTTTATGGTAACGTCAAAGTTTCCGACAAAGCCTTTGATGCTTTCAACCTCGCTGTAAGAAAAAATGCGGATATTCTCATGCTGTGCAACCTCAACCATTTTAGGAGTGAGAATACACGCCGCACAGTCAAGCGTCGGGAAGGTTTTATCAAGCTGTGCCATTTTTCCGCCGATTGTAGGCTTTGTTTCAACTATATCAACGGGGAATCCCGCATCGGCAATGTCGAGTGCCGTCTGTATGCCGGCAATACCGCCGCCGATGACAAGCGCGCGCTTTGTTACGGGTGTCTCACCGGGGGTGAGGGGAGTGTTAAGGCTTACCTTTGCTATTGCCGCACGGCCGAGGATTATTGCTTTTTCCGTTCCTGTGGGAATGTCCTTATGTACCCAGGAACACTGCTCGCGGATATTTGCAATTTCAACCATATACGGATTAAGTCCTGCCGCAGATGCAGTCTTGCGGAAGGTTGCCTCGTGCATACGCGGAGAACACGAACAGACAACAATACCCGT
>JAFQVE010000083.1 GCA_017408185.1 Oscillospiraceae bacterium
GTTCCTTCTTTCGGGAATAACTCTCACTCCCGTTGATGAAACAAAGCCTGCATATACTCGTCTTGATCTCAACGGAACACATACGATAGGCAAGGACAAAACAGCACCTTCAACCTGGAGTACATATGGTTTTGATATAGTCCCTGAAAAAACAACAACGAATATTGCAAGAAAGAGCTCTGTTGCTCTTGCAAACGGAATGACCCTTCCTTATCAGCAGATTCAGATTCCGGGAGACCCGTGGCAGAACAGGGAAGAGGAAGATCGCGTAAATGCGATGTTTACCGTTCGCAAGAACTTTGCTGCAGCGGGCTACTACGCAATTGAAATGCTCGGATATAAATGGTATGCAGGTTCTGATTTCGCGATTTATGTAAACGGACAGTATGCCGGTGACTATAATGTTTACGAGGCGGATGCGGCTCTTTCTGTAGGAGAAAAGAAGCAACTTAACACACTTTATATTCCTGCAGGAGACGTTGAAATCTCCTTCCGCACAAGAGTAAAGCATTATGCAACACCGAACCTTCTTCCGATATGGATGGAGTTTACACCTGTTGAAAGTAAGCCTGAAACCGAAAAAGTTGAAGTTTCGGAATTCGGAAGAATTTCGGTGGGTAACACCACAGAACTTACTGCGCAGGTTAAGATGTCCGATGGTTCATACCGTGGCTTCGGTCTTTCCGACGATGCTTCACAAGATTTGAAGAATACTGTTTCTGTAACTGTTGAGAATGAGGATGTCGCAACGGTTTCGGATGTTAAATATGCACAGCCTGAAAATGAAACTGATATTGTGTTTGCGGTAAATGCAAAGACAGTAGGCGAAACAAATATTAAAATCACCGTAAATGTTGACGGTAATAATTCTTATACGGAAACAATTCCTCTTAAGATATATCCCGTTCCCGAGCTTGCAACTGTCAAGGTGTCAGTTGACAAAGAAACAATTCCTGCAACGAGAACGGCGACGGTTGCATATGAGCTTATAAGCAATCTCGAGGAAGAATGGACAGAGGAAACAGAAGTTTCTTTTGCAAGTAATAATGAGAACATTGCTACAGTTGACAGCGAAACAGGTGTTGTGACCGGTGTTTCAAAGGGAATAGCTGAAATTACGGTAACTGCAGTTTCAAAGGGAAAGCAGGTTACCGGAAGTGTTGATGTTGAAATTGAAGATGCTCCCGTGCTTGAAAGCATCACCGTAACTGCAGATAAATCGGTTCTTCTTCCGGGTGACACAGCTCAGATTTCTGTTGAAGGAATTATGAGCGATAGCATTGCGGCAGACATGAGTAGGTATACAGTTTCGTATAAGAGCTCAAACATCGCAACCGCAACAGTTGATAAGACAACCGGTGTTGTTACAACCATTGCGGCAGGTATGACCGTTATAACTGCAGAGGCTGAAAACGAGGACGGAACAAAGATATCGGGAAAGCTTACTCTCAATGTTTATGATACCTTCCCTAGCATTAAAGTAGATTTCTCCGAGAGCACATACAACGGCGATCGTTCTGCCCCCACAAAGACACCGGGATATACGATTGTGAGAGAAGAATCCGACACGACAATGTGGCGTCTCGGTTCTTGCACAAACACGGGCTTCAAGGCTGCGTATATCTGGGTACGAGGCGGTATGTGGCCTGCAACATCGAAAATTACAAACAATGCAGTTACGCTTCTTGTTGACATTCCGTATGAGCATGACTTTAACTTAAAGGTTCATGGCGGTGTTTGGAATGTAGGCGGAAAGTTCTCTGTATTCGTCGATGATGTGTATGCAGGTGACGTTAACTGCTATGACCCGGATGCCACGGCTATGTTTGACACCGGTGAACTGTCTCTTAACACACTTCACCTCACGGCAGGCGAACATAAGATTTCCTTCAGAGCACGTGAAAAGCATTATTCTGCAGGTGCTATCCTTGTAATAGGAACGATTGCGTTTGATCCCGTTGCAGAATCGGGAACAGTTTATGAAAAAATTGCGTATGAAATTCCCGAAGAAATTGCAATCGGCGAAACTGTACAGGGTACGGTTTATGCCTCAATGACAGACGGCTCGGCACTTCACTTTGGTATAAACAACGACGGAAGCGCAGATATTGCAAATTCTGCAGCGGTGAGCATCCTTGATACTGATGTCTTGGGTGTTTCGGGCTTTGCAAGCTACACTATGGGTAAAACAGGAAAGCTTCCCTTTGATATTACTGGAAAGGCAGAAGGACAGACTGAAATTTCTCTCAGCGTAACTGTTGGTGGTGTAACCTCAACCGAGACAGTCGTAGTGAGTGTAGTAGATGATCCCATCGCTTCGGTCACCGCAAAGACTGTTGCGGAGGAAGTATTCCTCGGTGATACAGCAATTCTTGAAGGTGAAGTAAAGCTCAGAAGCGGAAGAATTATAAGCAAAGAAAATGCACCTATAACATATACATCTTCGGATGAAACTGTTGCAACTGTTTCCGGTGATGCAATCAAAACTCTTTCTGTAGGAAAGACGACTATCACGGCAACTGCAACATTTAATGGAGAAACAAAGAATTACAGTTTTGATGTAGAGGTTCTTCCGGAAGGAATGACCGATATTACGGCAACAAGCGGCGGAAGTCCCAGGATCCGTCTTACCGATGATGAATCGGACAGATATCCGCTTTACGTTTCGGCAACTACAAATCTCGGAAACGAGATGGATCTTTCGGATGCAGAGGTTACAGCAACAGCACTTACTCCCGAGTTTGCAACAATAGCATATGAGCAGTATCCGAATGAAACAGGCGAATGGGCAAACTATATCCGACCTGTTGCAGACGGAACGGCACGGTTTGAAGTAACGGTCAAGGTCGGTGGAAGAATCCGCACAAAAGTCATCGAGATTCCCGTTGTTACGGCAAAGACGGAAGCAAGCTATATGACGGCTGAAAAACAAAGCATTGCAAGAGAAAATATCGGAAAATACGATTGGGCGAAGGCAACTGCCGATACATACATAAAAACTGCTGATAAGTATGTTGACAAGCTTGATGAGATTTATTCGCTTATCGCATCTCAGGAGGTTCCCCGAAGCTTCTCCGTAGGTGCTGAAAAAGACCCGTATATGTATACTTGCCGTTATTGCGGAGTAAATCTCCAGGAAAAGTACGGCAACTATCCGTGGGTACATAACTCAATAATCAGACCGTGGAAGATTCAGTGTCCGGACTGTAAACGAGTATTCCCAAGTAACGATTTTGAGAGCTTCTATAAGCTTGGTCTCAATGAATATGGTGAGTTTATTTATCAGGATGCCCTTGATGCTCATCGTGAGCTCTTTGGTGACAAGAGTGTGACAGAGCCCGGTGTGCAGAATAGTGCACAATGGAAGGCGTACTATGGCTATGGAGTTCCCGGAGGATATCTGACCAACAACCTTTATAAGGATGTCGAAAGCAGTACGACAATAAACTGCGGTCAGGGACTTCGCCCGGGTGAAACTGTGGAAACATGGGGTGTTGATGACGGATATGGCTATGTTCCAAGCAAAGAGGACGGAGAGGCATATTTATCAGGAACCGTTGCTGAACGTCACCTCTACATTGCTGAGTTTATGCATTATGGTGTTTTCCACAACAAAACACCGGACAGCAACGGCGGCGTTCTTACAAACGCAATAGTAAACTGTGCTTATGCATATTATTTTACCGGTGAGAAGAAATATGGTCGTGTGGCGGCAATACTTCTTGATCGTGTTGCTGATCTCTACCGTGATTACGACATTAAAGCATTCGGAAACGATGTCTGGAACTCCGATGGTGGTTCAAATCAGGGAAAACGTCTTGGTTGCATTTGGGAATGTACTATTCTCACAAACGAAATCCCCACATATGATATGGTATATGATATGTATGAGGACAGTCAGGTTCTTAATTATATAGCAAAGAACAACAGAAGCAGATATGCAAAGCAGACGGCGGCACAGATTCGTCAGAATGTTGAGGATAACTTTATTCGTGGTGCTCTTGACGAAGTCTATAACCGCAAAATCCATGGTAACTTCGGTATGTCACAGAGAATCGTTGCAATGGCGGCGGTAATTCTCGATTCATACCCCGAAACACAGGAGTGGATTGACTATCTTATGGCTCCCGGCTGGACAACAGATGTTCCTGTTGTGGGCGGAGGCATAAATGAAGTGCTTATCGAGAAAATATGTGCAGATGGTCACAGTAATGAAGCGTCTGATTACGGACTCCTTTGGCTTAGCGGAGTAAGTATGGTAAATAACGTGCTTAGTGGCTATGATAAGTACGAAGGAATGAAGCTCTCAGAAAATCCGAAGTATCAGCAAATGTTCCTTGCACTCCTTCCTCTGCGTGCTGCAAACAGCTATTCACCGCAGATAGGTGACGGTGGAAACACAGCCGATCTTTCCCATTGGGCTAATGCAGGACATATGAAGGCGGCATATACTCAGACAAAAGAGCCTGTTTTTGCACAGTATCTCTATATGCTTAACGGAAATTCTGTTGCAGATCTTAAGTATGATATGTACACAAAGAATCCTGAGAGCCTTGCAGATGAGGTTCAGGCAATAATTGATGAATACGGTACAGTATACCTTGATTCCGATATTCAGACAGGATTCGGATACTCCATTTTGCGTGATGGTTATAGCTATGAGGATAACATAACTGATGCAACAGCTCAGGAAACAACACGCAATGTCTGGATGTATTTTGGATCAAATGGCGTAAGTCACGCACACCTTGACACGTTGAATATCGGTATGACGGCATTTGGACTCAATATCCTTCCGGATCTCGGGTACCCCGAGCAGACGGGTAATGACCCGAACAGAATTCAGTGGGTAAGAAACACCATTTCTCATAATACTGTTGTTGTGGATGGTAAAAAGCAGACTGAAAATTCAGAAATCCGCGGTAAGGTAAAGCACTATGATGATGCAGGACAGGTTCAGGTAATAGATGTTGACACAAGCTATGTCTATGACGAAACCGAGCAGTATCGCAGAAGTGTTGTTATGATCAATGTGGATGATGCAAATTCATATTACGTTGATTTGTTCAGAATCCTTGGCGGACAGAGCCATATCTACAGCTTCCACGCACAGAGCAACGAGATTGCAGAAACAGTAGGCATTGAAACCGTAAAACAGGCAGATGATGAAGGAAACTATATTGGAACATATGCCGGTGCAGATGTTCCTTACGGACAGGATCCCGATACGGTTTCAAATTCATGGGATTATCCCACTAAGTATCCCATAGGCTTTACCTGGCTTGAAAATGTAGATCGTGACGAAAATCCGGAAAACAAGTTTGAGATTGATTTTGCAATCAAGGACTTCAATAAAGCAGTCAAGGATTCAAAAGATATTCATCTCCGACTCACAATGCTCAACGGAACAAACGTAGCTGACGGTGCTGATGTAAATGTGGCAATAACCGATGGCTATGCACCGAGAATTGCGGCTAACAAGAATATTGATAAGCTCAAGTACGTTCTTATAGAAAATGAGAATAATAATGAAGAGCTTGACACAGTATTCACAACAGTCCTTGAACCGTATAAGGGAAGTCGAATTCTGAAATCAGCAGATGAACTTACGATGTCGGTAATTGACGGCAAGGAAAAGAAGAATGATGCAGCCCGTGCAGTTAAGGTCACACTTGCAAGCGGCAGAGTGGACTATATCTTCTATGCAACGAACAATGCAGTCACTTATACAGTAACCGATGGCGAGACCCAGCTTTCCTTCCGTGGATTTGTAGGAGTATATTCCGTTGAAAACGGAAAGAACACTTATAAGTACGTAATCGACGGTGATATCATCGGCGAAGAGCTTGAAACAAAGCCTGCAATTGTGGGTACTGTAAGAAACTTCACAAAAGAACTTTCGGCAGAAAACACAATCGAGATTTCAACGGAAGAAGCAGTAAGTGATGCAGAGCTTGCTTCTCTTGCAAACCGTGTTGTTATCATTGATAATGAGACCGGAATGCGTGACGGAGCATACAAGATCCTCTCTGCAGAGAGAAGTGGTGAAAACATTGTTCTCAATACCGGAAGAGTATCAATGATAAGAAAATACGTTGATATGTATCAGCCGGAGCTTGGCTATGTATATACCATAGCCGAAGGTCAGGATGCAGTAATTCCGCTTTCTGTGAGCGATGATAAATCACCTGAGTTTGATGCACTACCGGATAATCTTACCGCAAGTGCAGGAAGTATGATGACACTTACCATAAACGCTACGAGTGAGCTTGAAGATGTGGGTATCACGTATAGCGGAACAAGCCTTCCGAGAGGTGCAACGCTCAATGAGAACACAGGTATCATTAGTTGGAAACCCACAGCTTCGCAGGTAGGTAACAACCACTTTGCAGTAACGGCAACCGATTCCGATGGTCGTGCAACCACTATTCACTTTGTTGTCCGTGTATATGGTTCAACAACAGACAATGGTAACGCAGGCACCACAACAGAGCCGACCACTCCGTCAACTCCCGATAAACCCTCTACACCGGGAACAGAATCAGGCGAAACGGGAAGCACAGACGAATCAGGCGGAAGCTCCGGTGGCGGTGCAGGTGGCTCCGGCGGAGGAACAGGCGGCGGTGGTGCAACCACTCCAACAACTCCGGAAACACCGGATGTCCCCGAAACAACAATTCGCTTTACGGATCTGGGTGCTCACGCATGGGCAGCGGATGCAATAAACGCACTTGCTGATAAGGGAATAATCAAGGGTACATCGGATACAACATACTCACCTGCAAAGAATATAACAAGAGCAGATTTCGCAATTCTCCTTGTTCGTGCCTTTGAAAAGGAATCGGATAACACCGAAAACTTTGCGGATGTAAGTGAGTCTGACTATTTTGCAAAGGAACTTGCGATTGCCCGAAACACAGGTTTAGTTGGCGGCGTTGGAGACAATAAGTTCGCACCTCGTGATAACATCAAGAGATGTGATATGATGCTTATGGTTTACCGTGTAATTAAGGACACGGAAGCCTTTGTAGGGGCGGATATCATCCGCCCGGACAACGCCGATTTCAACTCAGTTCCCGATTATGCAAAAGAAGCAGTGTCTGCCCTCATAGGTGCAGGTCTTGTAAACGGTAAGAATAACCTTATTGCACCACTTGATAACACAACCCGTGCAGAAGTCGCAGTTCTCCTTCAGAGAGTACTTGATTTCGTGGCAGAAAAGTAAATCAATAAAAGGTGACTGTTTTCGGACAGTCACCTTTACCATTTGTAAGATTTTTCTTGTATATCGAAAAGCGTTGTAGTATAATAAAATTAAGCAAAGCATAAGTCTTTGCTATAAAAAAGGAGGAATCAGTATGAATTCAATCAAAAAGTACATCGCGGAGTTTATCGGCACCTTTGTTCTCGTCCTTTTCGCTTGCGGAACGGCAGCAGTTGTCGGATGCTCTGCAAGCGCAGGAACAGGTTATCTTCTCACAGCACTGGCATTCGGCCTTGTAATTGTTGCTATGGCATATTCAATCGGCAATATTTCAGGATGCCACATTAACCCTGCAGTTTCAATCGCAATGCTTGTGAGCAAAAAGCTTTCCGCAAAGGATTTTGCCGGATATATTGTTGCTCAGTTCCTCGGTGCAATCGCAGGTGCAGCAGTTCTTTCTGCACTCGTAGGCGCAGATAGCGGACTTGGCGCAAATGCTCTCTTCAATAACGATATTGCACTTTCGATCCTTGTTGAAATCATTCTCACCTTTGTATTCGTTATTGCTATCCTCGGTGTTACATCAAAGGAAAGCAACGGAGCAGTAGCCGGTATCGTAATCGGTCTCACACTCACTCTTGTACATATTCTCGGCATCTCCTTCACAGGAACTTCCGTAAACCCTGCAAGAAGCTTTGGTCCGGCACTTTTAGTCGGCGGTGAGGCTCTCTCAAACGTATGGGTATTTATCGTAGCTCCCCTTATCGGCGGTGTTCTCGCCGCAGCAGTCTATGGCTTCCTTTCTTCGGGAAAGCAGGACTAAAAGGTATAGAAATTTTAACGGGTGTGCAAAGCTGCACACCCGTTTTCTATGTTCTCGGAAGATTCGGCACTTCAGTGCTGTTGTAGATGGTGATAAATTTCAGTGCATATAAATCGCAGACAATATAGCGGTCGAGATTCGGCTGGTAAAGGGTGAGAAAATTCGTTCCCACCTTTGCGAGAATTCCGTCTCTTGTTTCAATCATCTGTGTGCCGATAAGAAATTCACAGCTTACATAATAGCCGATGCTTGTTTGAAGCTGTTCTCCAAGCATCATTGTCTGAGTCTCTCCGAGCTCGCCAAGGCTGTCAAAATTGTTTCTTGCAGCATTTTGCGAGAAATTTGTGCGGCTTCGAAATGTATCCATAAAGATCCTCCTTTAAGTTTCAGAATAGGCTTCTGTCGGATTGTAAAAGCAATGTTCTCCGACCCTTACAGTAAAGACTCCGGAACGTCCCGGGAAAAAATCTCTGCATTCGGAGGAGAAAGGGTTGTAAAACCACAGCGCCGTCCCGAGGTTGTAGAGTCTGTTTCCTGCAATTGCCCAATCGGCAATGTCATAATGTATCTGCTCAGGGTTCATATTATATATGTTCTGTGGATTGTATCTGTTGTTGAAATAATCTGTTGCACAGTCAAACTGACCCGGTTGAAAAACGATGTTTCGGAGATTCTGCTTTCCAACCCGTGCATATTCTCCGTCGGGAACATAAACTCTGTTCATTATAACACTTGCAACAGCCTGCATACCGGTATCACCCTCACCTCCGGCCTCGCATTGTATAAGCCTTGCAAGCAATTCTCTGTCGGAAAACGGCATATTCATCGCTCCTTTACATAATCAGTATATGACGAGTAAGAACAGCTATTTCATATACGCAAGTACAAAAAACAGAAAAATGCAAATTTTATTTCAAATTTACTATTGAGTATTGAGTGTGTTTTGTGGTAAAATATAGCTTGAGTTATAATGTAATTTAAAACGACACTAAAAACGGAGGTTGTTTGACATAATGGACGTAAATACAAACCCAACCAATTTTATCCATGAGGCTATAAATGAAGATATAGCCGAAAAGGGACTTACAAAAATCCACACCCGTTTTCCACCGGAGCCTAACGGTTATCTCCATATAGGAAGTGCAAAGGCTATCTGGATTTCTGCTGGAGTTGCCCAGAAATACAATGGACTTTTTAATCTTCGCTTTGATGATACAAACCCCGTCCGTGAAGATGACGAGTATGTCCGTTCAATCGAGGAAGACCTTCGTTGGCTCGGTGCAGAGCCTAACGGCGGTATTTTCTACGGCTCTGATTACTTTGATAAATGCTATGAATTTGCAGTCGAGCTTATAAAGCGTGGCAAGGCATATGTCTGCGACCTTTCTGCTGATGAAATGCGTGAATACCGTGGCACACTCACAGAACCGGGAAAGAACAGCCCCTACCGTGACAGAAGCGTTGAGGAAAATCTCGACCTCTTTGAACGTATGAAGAATGGTGAATTCCCCGACGGAAGCCACACTCTCCGCGCAAAGATAGATATGGCATCACCCAATATGAATATGCGTGATCCGGCAATTTATAGAATCCTTCATACCCATCATCACCGCCAGGGTGATAAGTGGTGCATCTATCCGCTTTATGACTATGCACATCCTATCCAGGATGCTCTTGAGGAAATAACCCATTCTCTCTGCTCAATCGAGTTTGAAAACCATCGCCCTCTTTATGATTGGGTTGTACGCGAAATCGGATTTGAGAATCCGCCGCGTCAGATTGAGTTCTCACGTCTTAACGTAACAAATACAGTTATGTCAAAGCGTTATCTCCGTCAGCTTGTTGAAGAAAAGTATGTCGATGGTTGGGATGATCCCCGTATGCCAAC
>JAFQVE010000084.1 GCA_017408185.1 Oscillospiraceae bacterium
CACTGCCTGTACATAAAATGTTGGTGTAAAGACACAAAGGAGAGAATTGCAATGGACAGCATGACAAAAGCGTTTGAAGAGGCGGCAACGTTTCTGCCGCAAAAATTCAGAGCAGTGGCGCAAGCGCTCTCATCTGAGGAAAAACGAAATGCCCGTGAGCTTCGCTTGCGTGCCGGGTGTGGCTTTACAGTATTCGTAAACGGAGCCGAGAAAACGCTTTTGCAAGGTGTTACGGCGGAGGACCTCTCCGATGTTTTAGAGCTTGCTACGGAAAGCTCGCTTCACTGCGCACGGACAAGTGTGGCACAGGGATTTGTCACGGTTCGCGGGGGACACAGAGTGGGAATTTGCGGCAGTGTTGTAAAAAGCGCAGACGGCGTTTTCGGAATGCGGGAGCTGTCGTCCGTTTCTGTACGCATAGCAAAGGAGATGAAAGGCATATCAGACGGAGTATATGATGCGGTGATGCACAGCGGAAGCTTTCGCAACACGCTGATTGTTGCACCGCCCGGCTGTGGAAAAACAACGCTTTTGCGTGATCTTGTGCGAAGTCTTTCCAATGCGGGTATGCGTATATCCCTTGTGGACGAGCGAGGAGAAATTGCCGCGAAATACAGAGGTGTTCCTCAGCTTGACGTGGGCAGATGTACGGACGTGCTTGACGGTGTTGACAAAGCTCGCGGGAGTATGATGCTTCTTAGGGCAATGACACCGGATGTTATTGCGATGGATGAGATTTCCGATGAAGCTGATTGCAGAGCGGTAAAAAGTATTTTCGGGTGCGGAACGGGGATTTTAGCGACTGCACACGGAAAGAATTTATCTGAGCTTATGCGGCGGGATACATATCGCGAGCTTTTTGATATGAAGGTTTTTGAATGTGTGATAACGCTTGAAAAAGACGGTGACGGGTTTTCAAAAAAGGTTGAAAAGATATAGAAAGAAAGGAATGGTAAAAAATGATAAAAGCAATAGGAGCGATCCTTCTTGCCGGTGGCGCTGCGCTTATCGGTATTTCGGCGTCATCAGAGCTTACGGCGCGTGTGCGCACGCTTTCCATGTTCTGCCGTGCTCTTGAAATTATGCGCTCGGAAATTGCAGAGATGTTAAGCCCGCTTGAGGCGGTTTTGCAAAAGCTCGGCAGAGAAATGCCGGAGCCGTTTTGCAGTTTTTTCTCCGAATGTGCGGATGAAATGAAGCGCCGCGGAGATATTCCCTTTGGGATTATATGGAAGAAACAGCTTACATATAACACGGCTCTTACGCTCGGAGCGCGGGAAAAAGAAGAGCTGGTATCACTCGGGAACGTGCTTGGTAGATACAGTGCAGATGAGCAGAGAATAAGCATTGAGCGCACGTCAAGGACGCTCGAATCAATTCTTTCCGTTGCGGACAGTGACCGGCGGAGACTTGGCGGGCTGTACACAAAGCTTGGTATCATATGTGGGATATCTCTTGTTATAGTTTTTATCTGAATGAGAAAAGAAGGGCAGGAAAAGAATTTTCAGCAGATTTAGAGCTAAAAGAGAATAGTGAAGAGAAAAGGAATTGTTATAAAAATGCAGGTTGATTTAATTTTCAAGGTTGCGGCAATAGGAATACTTGTGGCTGTTCTCAACCAGCTTCTTGTGCGTTCGGGGCGCGAGGAACAGGCGATGATGACGACGCTTGCGGGACTTATAGTTGTGCTTATGATCATAGTGCGTGAGATAAGCAACCTCTTTGATCTTGTGAAATCCACTTTCGGTTTCTGAGCATATGGAAGAGCTTGTTCGTGTGTGCGCTATTGCGCTTGTGGGAGTTATAACGGCATCACTGCTTCGGAAAAGCGTTCCGGAGATGGCGGTGGTTATGACGCTTGCACTCATCGTCGGAATGGTGTTTGCGGCATCGGGAGTTCTCGGCTCTGTGGTGAAATTTATTCACGAGCTTGCAGGTGGTGCGGGAATAGACCGTGAGCTTCTTTCCCCCGTGCTTCGGTGCGTAGGGATAAGCATTGTTTCGCGCATAGGGTGCGATGTGTGCAGAGATGCGGGGGTAAGCTCCGCGGCTTCGTATATTGAGCTTGTGGCAGGCGCGGCATCGGTGATGTGCGCGGCACCCTTGATGCTTGCAGTGCTCCGTCAAATAGGTATGTAGTGTCCGAATGAATTCGGACAGGTAAGAGATAAGAGTTAAGAGGGAATAGTTGAGGTGCAAAATGCGTTGCATTTTGGATTTATAAATATGTTGTGCGCGTATGGAGGCATAGATACATATGAAAAAAGTTCTGTGTTTTGCAGCGGTACTGATTTTATTTTCACTTCCGTGCAGTGCGGCGGAAAATGATTTTTATGAACGCGGGCTTTCTGCCCTCGGTGCGGATGAGCTTCTTCGTGCCGTTCCGGATGATGCATCAGACGTTGAGCTTTCTGTGGATTTGTCCTTCAAGGACGGCCTTGCCGTAATATGGGATAAGCTCTGCAGGAATTTAAAAACCGTGCTGATGAGCGGTATGAGATGCGTTGTATCGGTTGTTGCGATATCAATGCTTGGCGGTGCGGTGAGCGCGATGGGAAATGCGAAGGACTCACCGGCGGTAAACCTTGCGCTGTCTCTCGCTTCTGCCCTCGCCGTAACTGCGGCGGCAGCCGGAAGCATAAAAAGCGTTATAGGGATGGGACGTGACCTGATTTACCAGCTTGACTCTTTTTCAAAGGCACTTCTTCCGACCATGGCGGCGGCAGAGGCGGCAAGCGGAGTTCCGGGTGCGGCAATTGCAAAGGCGGCGGCTTCAGCGTTCTTCGGGGATGTGCTTGTATCTGTTATCAGTGGTGTACTTCTTCCGCTTGTTTATATCAATATTTTCGCCGCAACGGCAAATGCCGCAGTGAGAAACGATTCATTGCGCAAGATAGGGGATATGGCGGCAAAGATAGTTTCTGTTTCGCTTAAATTTCTTCTTGGCGCGTTTATATCATACATAACCATTGCAGGGATTGTTTCGGGTAGCGTGGATAAAGCGGGACTGCGCGTGATGCAGCTTGCGGTCGGCGGTGTGCCGATTGTCGGCGGAATAATGGCGGATGCGGCGGAGACGGTGCTGTCCGGTGCTGCGTTGATAAAAAACACCGTCGGTGTGTTCGGGATGCTGGTCGTGCTGACAGCGTGCGTTGTTCCGTTCTGTTCTCTTGCAGGGAACTATATTCTGTTCAAGGTATGCGCGGTGTGTGCATCGCCGATGATAGGCGGAAGTATCTCGGAGCTTTGCGACAGGCTCGGTCAAAGCTTCGGGCTTGTGCTTGCCATGGCATCATCCTGCGTGACGGTTATTTTCATAACTATTGTTGCGGCAATGAGCAGTGCGGGGGTGGGATAGATGCAGTTTGTTCAGAACTGGATAACTTCAATCGCGGCGGTGACGCTCATCGTTTCCGTTATAGGTGCGCTATGTCCGAAAAATGCAGCGGGCAGAGCCGTCACGCTTGCGTCATGCCTTCTGATGACGGCGACTCTTCTGTCACCCATAAGCCGTGTTGACGTTTCCGCTCTGTCCGATGAAATGGAAAAATATTCGCACGAGGCGGAGGCGAGATATGAAAAGCTTCTTAATGAGCAGGAGAATATTAAGGAAAAGCTCATAGAAGAAAATGTGCGCGCATATATATTGCAGAGAGCAGAAAACTCGGGGATAGAGTGTGATATTACCGTACAGTGCAAAGACGGAGCACCGCATACCGCGTATATAACAGCAGAAACTGAGACGGAGCTTATTGCTGCATCGGAGCTTGTAGAGAAGGAGCTCGGCATCGCGCGTGAGCATCAGAGGCTTAAAAAGGAGAAAGAAAAATGACGGAAGCAAAACAGGGTATTGTGAAACTAACGGACTTTGCGGGAAAGTACAAATACATATTGCTTGTCATCGCGGCGGGATTTTTGCTTTTAACATTTCCCGGCGGAGAAAAGAGCGGAAAAGAAGAAAAAAGGTCAGAAAGCTTTAATCTGCAGACATTTGAAAAGCAGGTGGAGAAGACGCTTTCTGAGTGTGAGGGGGTGGGAAGATGCAAGGTGATGCTTTCGGTAAGCTCCGGACCTGAAAGCGTTTTTGCAAAAGAAGCGCGCGAAAGCCGGCGCGAGGATGAAGGTTCGCGGGAAAGCGATATTGACACAAAGCCGAGCATCATAAGCGGAGGCTCGGGCGGCGAGATGCCGGTTCTCATAAAGGAGATGTATCCTGAGTTTCAGGGTGCTGTGGTTATATGTGACGGAGCCGGAAGCGCGGCGCTTCGCGGTAAAGTGGTGGAAGCGGTGTCTGTGCTTACGGGACTTCGCAGCGACAGAATAAGCGTTATAAAAATGAAAGAGTGAAGGAGTTTAAGTATGAAGAAGAAAAATCTTGTGGCAACGGTGATTATTTTATTCGTGTGTGTGGCGGTCTATCTCAATATGAACACGGTGAATCCCGAGGTTGATTCCGAAAGGATAGAAGGTAATCTCGGACAGAGCAGTACGGTTTCAGGGACGGAAGAAACGGCGCAGGAAGGCGAAGAAAATGTCAAAAAGGACGCAAACGGTGACGTTACAGAGTATTTCAGCCGTGCACGTGAGGAAAAGCAAAAGGCGCGCGATACCGCGCTTACAACCCTGAAGGAAGCGCTTTCAGAAGAAAATCTTTCAGAGGCATCGCGTGACAGCGCGGCAGAAAGCATTGAGACAATTTCAACGGGCGCAGTCAGTGAAACGCGGATAGAAACGCTTGTAAAAGCAAAGGGATATACCGACTGTGTTGCACTTATAAACGACACGGGAGTAAACGTTATTGTCACGGCACCTGAGGAAGGTCTTTCGGCAAGTGATACTACAAAAATTAAGGATATCGCGGTAAGCGAAACGGATTTTTTGCCGGGACAGATAAAAATTATTGAAATTAAGTAAGAAATGAGGTATACTATAGATATAACACATAATAAGGAGTGTATATCGGTATGGCTGAAATTAAAGAATATGTAGCAAAAACAGACGAAAACGGAAGCGTTACGATATCTGAAGAGGTTATAGCATCCATTGCATCCATTGCGGCATTGGAGATTGACGGCGTCGCAGCCCTCGGGACATCGACGGTTGCGGATTTTCTCGGAAAAAAGGCAAGCTCAAAGGGCGTTAAAATTACGATAGGTGAGGACAGCGCAGAAATCGCCCTCACAATAACCGTAAAAAAAGGCTTTGTTATCCCCACAGTGGCAAAATCCGTTCAGGCAAACGTTATCAGTGCAGTTGAGTCTATGACCGGTCTTTCCGTAAGTGCAGTAAACGTCAAGGTCGGAAACGTCGCCTTTGAAAAGGAAACAAAAAAGAAAAAGGCTGCAGAGGAAGCGGCAGCAGAATAAAATAGTTTACGTGCGGGTGCTTCGGCACCCGCACGTATTAAAAAATAATTTACAAATTTCTGCTTGAAAAATTTTCCGGAATGATTTATAATTGGTATTACAAAAAGGGAGTAATCGGCGCTGTTGCGCAGTAAAGTCAACAACCGTGCGTTTTTCGCTCTGGCTTTATTTTAAATGATGAGACTTATTTGCATTTTTTTTGCAAATAAGTCTTTTTTTATATATAAAAAGCATATAATAAACACAACAGAAAGGAATGACTACAGGTATGAAAGAGTATTTAAGTGATGCAAGCGAGGTTTTGCGTTCTCTGTCCGCGTCAGAAAACGGACTCGGCTCAGCCGAGGCAGAAGCGCGGCTTGCAAAAAACGGAAAAAATAAATTGCGCGAAGAAAAAGGTGAGGGACTTCTTCACCGCTTTTTCAGACAGCTTGCCGAGCCGATGACGATTATTCTCATTGTCGCGGCGCTTATTGCGGGAGTGATGGCGGTTTATGAGAACCATTTTCCGACGGATGTAATAATCATTATGGCGGTTGTTCTCATTAACGCAGTGCTCGGCGTTGTGCAGGAAAGCAAAGCGGAAAAGTCCATTGCGGCACTGCAGGAGATGGCGGCGGCAACATCAAAGGTAATCCGTGACGGCAAGCTTATCACTGTTCACAGCGAAGACCTTGTTGTGGGCGACGTTATTGTGCTTGAAGCGGGAGATGCCGTGCCGGCTGATGCAAGGCTTCTTGAGGCGGCAAGCCTGAAAATAGAAGAAGCCGCGCTTACGGGAGAGTCTGTGCCCGTTACAAAGACTGCGGAGGCACTTTCTGGCGAGAATATCTCGCTCGGAGACAGAAAGAATATGGTTTTCTCCGGCAGTACGGTTGTTTACGGAAGAGGACGTGCTGTTGTAACGCAGACCGGAATGGACACGGAAATGGGCAAAATCGCGGATGCCCTTACGCAGGCAAAGGACGGAAAAACTCCGCTTCAGATGAAGCTGTCCG
Source organism: Oscillospiraceae bacterium (assembly GCA_017408185.1). The sequence goes on from JAFQVE010000084.1 coordinate 6,365, forward strand.
AGCTCTCGGGTGTGCTTACAAAGCTCGTTATCGGAATCTGCGTTGTGATTTTTGCCATAAATATCATCCGTGCGTTTGCTTCGGGCAACGGCGCAGGTCTTGATACCGTGCTTGACACGTTTATGATTGCTGTTTCTCTTGCGGTTGCCGCAATTCCGGAGGGACTTGCAACTGTTGTTACCATTGTGCTTTCAATCGGAGTAACGAATATGTCAAAGCGCAATGCGATTATCCGTAAGCTGACGGCTGTTGAAACGCTCGGATGCACACAGATTATCTGCTCCGACAAAACAGGCACGCTGACACAGAACAAAATGACTGTTGTGGAGCACTTCGGCGACGATGAAAAGCTTCTTGCAACGTCGATGTCGCTTGCATCCGATGCAGAGCTTGATGTTGATATGAAATCAGCTGTCGGTGAACCGACGGAATGTGCGCTTGTAAATTACGCATATAAGCTCGGGCTTGATAAGAATGAGCAAAGCGGCGAGTTTCCGCGCGTGGGTGAGGCGCCGTTCTCATCCGAGCGCAAGATGATGTCAACTGTCCATCAAAAAGCCGACGGAAGCCTCGTACAGTTTACAAAAGGTGCACCGGATGAGATTCTCAAATGCTGTACCAAGGCATATATAGACGGAAAAACAGTTGATATGACGGATGAAATCCGCCAAAAAATTCTCGAAAACAATAAAAATATGGCAGATCGAGCATTACGCGTTCTTGCATCGGCAATGAAAAATCACGATGTGATGCCCTCTGATTTTGAACCGGAGACGCTTGAGCGTGAGCTGTGCTTTATAGGTCTTGTCGGTATGATTGACCCCGTGCGCGACGAAGTAAAGGGCGCAATCGAGGAATGCCGCAAAGCGGGAATCCGCCCCATAATGATAACGGGTGACCACAAGGATACGGCAGTTGCCATTGCGCGTGAGCTCGGGATAATAGAGAGCGCGGATGAGGCAATGACGGGTGCTGAGCTTTCGCTCCTTTCCGATGAGGAATTTGACCGTGTTGTAGAGAAGTATTCAGTATATGCGCGTGTTCAGCCTGAGCATAAAACACGTATAGTAAAGGCATGGCAGAAGCTCGGAAGGATAAGCGCAATGACGGGTGACGGAGTAAATGATGCGCCGTCAATCAAGAATGCCGATATTGGCGTAGGTATGGGCATCACCGGCACAGATGTTACAAAGAACGTTGCAGATATGATTCTTGCGGATGATAACTTTGCAACAATCGTTTCGGCTGTGGGTGAGGGGCGCAGAATTTATGACAACATAAGAAAGTGTATTCAATTCCTTCTTGCATCCAATCTCTCGGAGGTGCTTTCGATATTCTTTGCAACTCTTATGGGATTTACGCTCTTCCAGCCGGTTCATTTGCTGTGGATAAATCTTGTAACAGACTGTTTACCGGCTCTTGCGCTTGGTATGGAAAAGCCTGAGAAGGATATAATGAAGCGCGAGCCCCGTTCTCCGCGTGAGGGTGTCTTTGCTGGTGGTGTCGGAGCAGGAGTTGTGTATCAGGGCGTTATCCTCACGGCAATTACGCTTGCATCATACTTCATAGGACATGATGTTCTTTATCCTGACCATGCGCTTCGCTTTGGTGCAGATGCACTTGGATATGATGCAAACACGCTCGGGACGTCTATGGCGTTTCTTACGCTTGCGTTTTCGGAAATTTTCCATTCCTTCAATTTGCGATCGCTCCGAGGTTCGATTTTCAAGATGAAGAATCAGAACCTCTGGCTGTGGGGCGCGGCTGTTGTGTCGTTCGTCCTTGTGACACTTGTTGTAGAAATTCCGTTCCTTGCAGATGCATTCTCGCTTGCTCGTCTTGATGCGCAGGAATACGGCGTCGCAACCGTTCTTGCGCTTTCAATCATACCCATTGAGGAAATTATAAAATTTATACGAAGAAAGGTAAACAGATAATAGGCGAAACCTGCACCGGTTCATTACGGACGAACCGGCGCAGGTTTTTTATAAGATGATTTTTTTTCATTCATTTCGATGCATTATTTCAGACACTGAAATAATAATTTCACTATTGACAAATTGCTTTGTCTTTGTTATACTGAGCATACAAAAACGTTTTTCCCTGTGTTCGGGGATGTATATTTCGAGATTTTCTGCGTGGTTGTGATTTCTCGCGGATTATATTTTTTTGAACAAGAAAAACGTTTTTTTAATCAAAAAACGAGTTTTTGAGAATTTTTGGGAGGTGA
>JAFQVE010000085.1 GCA_017408185.1 Oscillospiraceae bacterium
ATGCAAAAACATTGCTAAGCCCCATTTCGTATATAGATTTGTATATTTTATCGGGGAAAAGCGGAAGGTAATTATCAACCTTTTCTTTGGTAATTGATTTACTGAAAATATAATTAGAAAGTTTATCTTTGGTCTCTTCTTTAGTCAATTCGGAATATGTTTCTATATCCTTCAAAAGCTCAAGAAACTGGAGAGTATACACATTTTCTTCGTTAATCTCAGTTCTCGCTTTTCTAATAATAAATCTTCTTCCGTTATAATCAAGTCGCTTTATAGGGTTACCCATTTCATTGGTTACTATTTCCTGTACAAAAGGCATCTGTGTGGATATTCCTATTTTATTGGCAAAAACATATCCGCTGTAATATCCCATAATTTTGTTATTACGGGAAATATACTTTTTTTCCACAACAACTTCCGGTGGAATTGCAACATTGCCGCCAAGCAATGATTTTCTAGGAATATAGTATATTCCGTTTTCAAAGCGGGATAATTTACCATTGTCAGTTAAAAGCTTAAACTGCCTGCGTTTATTAACCTCGGACAAGCCAATATTTATGTCAGATGCAACGATTGGTTCTCCGGGAGAATAGTTATCATATATATATTTCCATAACATAAAAAACACCTCTCAATAACGAAAACGAAATAAACACTTTCACTTTCGTTATTAGTATATCACATAATATGCTTTTTAGTCAATAGTAAATGATTTCTCCCATCATCTATTCCTTATATTCTCAGCAACAACCTTTCCCGCGCCCTTTGCAAGCGCGCGGATAGCTTCAATGAGTATCTTGCGTGTTTCGTCATCAAGCGTCCGCAGCGTTTTCAGCACCGAAACGGTGTTCCCTACCCAGTTTTCAGAAAGCTCGCGCACGGTTTTCGCATTCGTTTCCATAAGCACGGAGTACAAAGTATCTACGAGAAGCTCCCTCTTTTCCGGCGGCATCTCGGCTATCCATTCCTTGAGAGTCCTGTCTATAAACCGGCTTGCATCCGTAACCTTTTCAAGATATACGAAATGATCCCGCTCAACCTCCCAGGAGTATGTGTCGTGTTGCCACAGCCCGCTCTGTGTGCTTTTCACAATCGTATATTCTTCCTCGTGGTTTAAAAGAAGCCCTACAACGGACGACTGCGGAATGTAAGTATTCACGCGTTCCCGTACCGCAAGATATCCCGGAGAAGTGAGAACCTTTTCGTCAAAACCGGGACCGTCAAAATTTTGTGCAATATCAATTTTCCGCGACAGCACAGGTTTGGAAAAAGCCGCCGCATATACTGCAAGATTCCCGCCCTTTGAGTGTCCTCCGAGAATAAATCTTCCGCGCACGCGACGCGCGATACGCTCATAATATTCCACCGCCATCCTCTGCGCAGGCACCGGCGTGGTAAAGCTCATATTAAAATCCTCTTTCCAGCCGATAAGGTTGTCATCCGTTCCGCGGAATGTCACGTAAAACGCTCCGCGGGATAGCTGGAACGTCACTGCGCTGAACTGAGTTTCCGTTTCCTCATCCACGCGGTTGACATATTCAAAAAGCACAAGCTTACGGAACCGCTCGCTTTCTGCCATAAGCTCTAAAAGCCTTTTATCGCTTTTCATAAGAAGCTTTTCTTCGATATTCTCTATTTTCAGAAGAGCACTGCACACAGTCTCCACCGTGGCGGCACGAGGCTGCCCCACAAGCTCAAGCGGTGCATACGAAAGGCGCGAAAGAAGCATTCCGTCCACTTCGTTTAACGGGCTTACCGAAAAAGGAATATCCCCGCGCCACATTAAGTAATCAAAGCAATTTGCCATAGCACACCTCCGCTTTATTTTATTCCTTCAATACGCTGTCTGATACATTCGATAAGCGCCTTCTCATCCTCACTGAAAATATGACCTTTTCTGTATATAAGAACATCACGGTTTACCTCTTTTCTGTCGACGCATTTTCTTGTTACAAGCCCGCCCGCACGCCGCACATTCTCCGGAATCCGCGACATCCACATATATGTTGTATGAACATTGGAAAGTATGTCGCCCTGAGTTCCGCGCTCATAAAGATATATAAGCTTTTGCGCATTTCTTCGCAGCAGCTGTCTTCCTCCCGATGTCCGCTCCTGCATATCGCCGTGAACAAGCTCTATGTATTCCTCAAGATCACTCTCACATATTTCTTCTTTCACGGCAAGCGGGTGCTTCTCGGACATAACAAGCACCGGCTCAAATTCAAGCAGCGGTTCATATTCGAGACCTCTTTCGCGCAAAATCGTCATCATATAGTTCTCTGAAACATCTACGTATCTGACAACCCCTATGTGCGCTTCTCCGCCAATCACGTGCTCAATTGTGCTCTTTGTGCCAAGCTCACGTATATTTACAAAAATATGCTTGCGATCATGTAATGTGTTCAGAAAATCCGTAAACGCAAGGCTTATGTATGTCGCACGCGGACCGCAGAAAGTCAGATTGGTTTTATTGCTTTTATCTGATGTGTACATAGAATCAAAATTAACTATCTGCTCATATATCACACGTGCGTTTGCAAGAAATTCCTCTCCTTCACGCGTCGGCTTGACTCCTTTTGTGCTGCGTACGAAAATTTTAATTCCGATTTCTTCCTCAAGCTCTTTCATCGCTTTGCTCAAGTTAGGCTGGCTTAAGAACAGGTTTTGCGCGGCTGCCGTTATAGAGCCCGTTTGCGCTATTTCCAGTGCATATTTTATCTGTGTAGTGTTCATATTTGCGTTTAAACCTCCCGACAATCGTCATAACTTTAAGTTATACCGTCTATAACAATTATATATTTTACAAACACAAAAGTCAATGATAAAATATAAAATGTAATCGATGAGTTTTGAATTTGTCCTCGTCTTTTACACACCTTTCTTAATATAGTTCACCTTCTAATCCCCCTATATATACCATGCACAATAAGACCGGTACGAAAGTACCGGTCTTATTGCGTTTATTGCAAATTAAAACATCTTGCAAAATATGGGGATTTTTGGTACAATATACAGTAGCAAATATTTGGAGGTTTTTTTGTGGAGTGGATTCAGGTAAGTATATCTACAGCTCACGAGGGCATCGAGGCGCTGACCTCAGCTCTTGAGGATATCGGCATCCGCGGTTTTGAAATTGAAGATCCGGCAGATTTCTGTGAGTTTATGCAGGCAGAATTTCCGTACCGCGACTATGTGGACGATGACCTTGTGAAAGAAAAAACGGAAGAAAGCGTGAAAGTGAAAATTTATGTCAGCGCGAACGCCGCAGGGCACGAACAGCTTGCCGCCGTGCGTGAGCTTCTCTCATCCCTTTCATCCGATAACTCTTTCGGAAGCCTTGAGCTTTCGTTTGAAACAATGAACGAGGAGGATTGGTCCGAAAACTGGAAGCAGTTTTTCCATCCTTTGAAAATAGGAAAGCGCGTTCTTGTCCGCCCCGAGTGGGAGGAATGTGATGATACCGACGGCAGAGTGGTGTTTACCATAAACCCGGGTATGAGCTTCGGCACAGGCTCGCACGCCACCACCCAGCTGTGCCTTGAAGCGATTGAGGAATACACAAAAGACGGCGACACCATCCTTGACCTCGGTTGCGGAAGCGGTATTCTCTCGATTACCGCATGCCTTCTCGGCGCAAAAAGCGCAGTTGCATGTGATATTGACAAAAACGCTGTGGATATAGCAGTAAGAAACGCAGAGCTCAACGGCGTAAGTCAGGATAAATTTGAGGCTCTTGCCGGAAATATTCTGGATAACGAAGCTTTGCGTCGCCGTTTTGAAAATGAAAAATATGATATCGTTGCGGCAAATATCGTTGCGGATGTTATTATCGGCATCAGTCCGTTTGCATCGGGGTTTGTAAAGCCCGGCGGAATATTTATCGCCTCCGGCATAATAACAGAGCGCCTTGACGAGGTTCTGTCGCATCTTGAAAAAAGTTTTAAAATTATTAAAATTTGTGATAAAAACGGCTGGGCGTCTGTAATTGCAACGGTTTGAGGAAAATATTTTTCCTGATATCGGGCAAACTTAATAAAACAGTACTGGACAAACGGCAATTTTTTTGGTAAAATATAACGTATGGCATATGTGTTGCCTTATGAGTTATTTGGGAGTGAACCGTTTTGAAAGAGAATAAATCGCCGAAGGACGCGGCAATGTACAGAAAAAAAGATTATGTGACCAACAAGCTCCTTCTTGTTTTCACGCTTGCATTTGCGCTTTTGCTTTTGCTTATGAACGTAGGGCGTATGATGAAGAGCACAGCAACGTTTATGACCGCGTATACCGTGGTTAAGGTTGTTGCAGTTGCCGCCGTGGTGCTCGTTGCCGCGGGAATCGTTATGATAATTACTGAGCATTCTAAAAAGAAGGATATGAGCTACCGGCTTTTCTCAGGCAAGAACGTGACGGTTGCAGCTTTGTTCGTTGCAATCTGCGCTATCGCCCTTTCCCTCGTCTTCTCGCAGAGTATGCTTATGCTTCTTTACATCTTCGTTCCGGCAGTTGTTGTTTTGTATATCATCTACTATTCATATCAGCGCGAATTTTTCCTTATCGCCCTTTCCTGTATCGTCGGCGGTATCGGAATCTGGCTTTTGGGTTCTGACCTTGTGAACACTAAAGATGTTTTCGCAATTGCAGGCGCCGCTGCACTGGTTGTTCTCACTGCAGGCTTTGCACTGTGGGCACAGCTTGGCAAAGGGAAGATAAAGCTTTTCGGACGTGAGCTTGCGGTTTTTAAAGCGGATGCACGTTACGGAATCATCTACCTCACCTGCCTGTTGGTTCTCATGCTTCTTGCCGCGGCATTCCTTGCTCCGGACCTTGCAATGTACTTTGTTTTCGCACTCATTGCGTACATCGTTCTTACCGGTGTGTATTACACCGTAAAGCTTATTTGAATTTTATTTGAACTTTTGCAAAAAAAGGCTTGACGTAAACGCATTTTTCATTTATAATATATCAAGTAGGTCGGTATTCGGCTTACACAAAACCGAATACCGATGACTTTATTTTCGACTTGGAGAAGTACTCAAGCTGGTCGAAGAGGCGCCCCTGCTAAGGGCGTAGGTCGCGAAAGCGGTGCGGGAGTTCGAATCTCCCCTTCTCCGCCAGAAAAACGATACAGTTTTTGCTGTATCGTTTTTCAATGAAATAAATCCTTCGGATTTGTGAAATAGCTTTGCTATGAAATATTGCTTCGCAATGTGAAATACGCCTGACGGCGTGTGATATAAGGATTTATTTTCTTTCACTTGATGCTTTAGCATCAAATTTCACAATTTCTGTAAGAAATTATTTCACATCGAGCAAAGCGAGATATTTCATTAAAACTAATGACAGTAAAATTAACTAAATCCGTCCTTCCGGACGGGATAAATCCCGCTGTCGTGGGATGAAATCACTTGCGTATTGAAGTCCGACTTCGTCGGGAGTAGGACGGATTTAATTTCATCGCGCCATGCGCGATTTCATTAAAAATACACCGTATCATTATTGTTCTCTCTTGCCAAAAAGGTCTGTATACAAAAGTGTATGGACCTTTTTCTTCTTCACTATTCACTAGTCACTGAAAACTCGGCGAAATGTTGGCAGAAACTTGGCAACACAAAAAATAAATTCTGTGTTATAATTTATGGCAATGATGCTTTTGGAGTGAACGTCTGTGAATTTGTGCGCGATTCATGAAGGATGCTCCGTGTGCGCAAAGCGTCAGGTTTGTATTGAAAAAACAATACAAATAAATTATAATAGAAAGGAAAACAACAATGTTAACACAAAATTTATTTAACAAAAAGCCAAAAACTTTCATGGACTATGAGCCTGGTAAG
>JAFQVE010000086.1 GCA_017408185.1 Oscillospiraceae bacterium
ATAAAAAGAGAACGAAAGGAGAAGTGTATGAAAAGAATAGTATCTTTTATCTTGGCACTTGCAATGGCGATATCTCTTCTTCCGGCAATGTCATTCGCTGCGGAAGAGGGTGAAATAATCACATATAGCCTTGTGCCGAATGGAGAAACGGATAAAGGAAAAACCATTGATGCTTTTGATTATACATCCACAAATAATATGTGGGAATATTTCGGAGCATCCAACAATGTGGAAACAATAACCGGGTATGACAGCAGATGTGGATACTATCTGAAGGTTTCCGGTGCTGTCGGCACATGGGTTGCAATTAAAATAAACATTGCCGATGCCGGAAAGTATAATGTTGCATATAACTATAGCGGAACAAACGGAAATGGTACAAACTATCCTGGTAAGGGTAGTGTGCATATTTTCCCGGGAGATACGGCTTTTACGGCGATTTCGGCATTGCTTGAAGCAAAAAGCGAGCTTGCATATTCCGAGCCAACAAGAATGACAAGCAATTATAAGACCGGAAGCATTCCCCTGACAACGAGGGGGTCATCTGCCGATATCGAGCTTGCAAGCGGTGAATATGTTGTCGTGTTTAAGATAGACTCTGCTGATGTTACAAACGATTGGAACATCGGCAGAATTTACCCGCTAAGTCTTGCTTTCAAGCTTGTTGAAAAAGCGGCGCTGAGAAAGTACAAGCTTGTTCCGGAAAAGGTTATTCTGTCAGCCGATGAAAAAACGTCGCTTTCGCTTGTTGCGCCCGACGGAGAAACGGTAGACGCATTTGAGATAAAAGAAATCTCAACCTCGGACGAAAGCATTGCAACGGTTGACGGCGCTGAAATAACTGCAGTGGGATCATCCTTTGGCAGAACGAAAATCTCAGCTACCGTAGTTGTGAGCGGTAAGGAAAAAGTGGCAGAAGGCTATGTTCGCGTGGTTAACACAAATGACTCCGGCGAGCGCATAACCCACGCGCTTGACACCCGCTTCGCAAATGACTCCGGCGAAATATGGGAGAACCCTTCTTATGCTAAATATCCAGATCATTACACAAGTGTAAGCCGCGGAAGAAACGACATTGCAGGCATTGACCCCGGCGACGGTATCACAGCAGATTATACCGACGGTTGGAGCTTTTACGGCTATGATGAAGATGTTAAGAAAGCTGAGATGACCTTCCATCAGTCAAGCGGAAACTTCTTCAGAACAGGAATAGGTGCGGGGCAGTGGCTTGCATTGAAGTTGAATATCCCGAAAACCGGGCATTACCGCGCTATGCTCAATCACATTGCATATAACGCGCTCGGCAATGGCACTGCATATCTTATCCCAATTCCGGACGAGAGCGAAACCGTAGAAGAATATATGAACGAAGCATATAAGCTTGGGGATTTCTCTTGTTATGATGAAAACATAACTGCTTGGAATGTAGAGGGAGCGGCAAAAAGTACATATCTCGGTGAGGGATATGCCGATAAGGCGGGAGAGCATCTCCTCGTCATAGAAAACACCGGCGGAAAGAGCCTTCTGTTTATAAATGATATCATCCTCAGTGGAGAAAATCCGATTACCGGGGTAAGCGCTTCTTTTGAAAAAGCAATTTCTGTCGGGGATACCGTGCAGCTCGGAAAGGACATAATTACATGGGAAAACGCAAACTCGGAGTATATTGACAATTATGCAGTAACCTACGCGAATTCTGCACCTGAAGTGCTCAGTGTATCGGACGGCGGAAAGGTAACAGCAATCGCTCCGGGAACAGGAACAGTAAGCATAAACGTTGTTTGGGGAGACTACAGCATTACGGAGAATTGTACGATAGTTGTAGGATCGGGGAAAACACGCCGAAGCTACTATACCGATGAAAAGGTTAAGAACCTGAAAAATAATATTGCAAGATATGAGTGGGCACAGGATGAGCGGGATGCTTATGTGGAAGAGGCAGATAAGCTTCTTTTACAGGGAGTAGACAAGCTCTATAATATGATAACCACGCAAGAGCTTCCGCGCGCGTCAACGGTAGCATATCGTTTTAATGACAATGGTCAATATACCTGCGTCTATTGCGATAAAGACTTGTATACCGCCTACGGCGCACGTCCGTGGGATATGGATGTTTTTGCACGCCCGTGGAAGATACAGTGTCCGGAGTGTAAACGCCTGTTCCCTTCGAACGATTTTGCTAAGTTATATGAACTCGGAATTGATGAACACGGAAACTATCGCTTTGCACTTGCTTTGCAACGACACCACGAGAAGTTCGTCTGCAAGAACGGTGAAAACTGCGAATGCTCTGCACCTCAGAGCGAGAGAGGAAGCGACGCGTGGAACGCATATTACGGCTACGGAGTAGAAGGTGGATATCTTTATAACAACACTTACGGAGAAAAAAACGACCCGCTTTTTGCGGTGGACGACGGCTGGGGATATGAGTATACATACACCTACACCAATGCAGACGGAACGCCGGTGCTTAACGCGGACGGCTCAGTGAAAACCGAAGCCCGTTGTAAGCCTTTTATCGGTTTTTATAATATGTGGGGACTTTGGGAATCGGAAATTCAATCGTGGATAAAAAACCTTTCAATGGCATATCTGTATACGGATGATGCAAAATACGGCCGTGCGGCAGCGATACTCATCGACCGTATTGCAGATATTTATCCGGATTTTGATACAACCGAGTGCGGAGCGAAATTTCTTGTAAACGATGGAAACACGATAAAATGGAAAAACGGAACAACAAGCGGAGAAAGCCGCGGAAAGATTATGGGAAGGCTTCATGATAATGAGCTTGTGAATGTTGTGTCGCTCGGATATGATGCAATCTTTCCTATTCTTGCAGATAGTGAGGTCCTTTCATATCTTTCCGGAAAAGCGGGCAAATACAATATGGAAAACCGGAAGCAAAGCTCGGTGGATATATCCCGGAATTTTGAAAACAATTTCCTGCGCGAGGCTCATAAGTGCTTCCTCGATTACCGTATAAGCGGCAACTTCGGTGTGCCGGAAAAGGCTCATTTGATAACTGCTGTTGTACTCGATACTCTTCCGGAAACGGAGGAATGGATCAACTGGGTTTTCCAATCGGGATACCGTAAAAGTATTTATGAATACACCGGCGGAAATGTTTATTCCCAGCTTATAAGCGTCGGAAAGGTTGACCGCGACGGTCACGGCAATGAGGCCGCTCCAGGATACAACGGTGGCTGGATAACTAATATGATATCCCTTGCAGACATTCTCAACAGCTATGACAAGGTCGGTGGAACTGACCTTTATGAGCATCCTAAAATGTTAAGAATGCTTACATCTGAGCTTGATATCATCTGCGTATCAACGACTGCACCGAATATCGGCGACCATGACCGTATGGGACGTCATCTTCCGGGAACGAATGTTGATGCTCTGCTCACTGCTTACAATGTTATCGAAGACGAGGAAACACGAGAAAATATAGCCCGTGCAATTTATTTGCAGAACGGCAAGAAAACCGATAACATTCACAGCAGTATATTTGATGCAGAGCCGGAGGCGGCTGTTGAGACGATTGAAAAAATTGTGGCTGACGGAGATCTCGCACTGAAGCTTGGAAGCCGTGCTTTGGGCGGCTACGGAATATCAATTCTCCGCGCGGGAGATTGGCATATTCCCAATGATGCATCCAATAACGTGAACACTCAGCGTGATTTTTATCTCTGGTACGGACAGACAGGCGGGCACGGGAATTACGATAAGCTCAACCTTGGCTTCCATGCTTACGGTCTTGATGTCGGTGCAGATATCGGCGAAACGCATCTTAAGGATACCACAAATCCTCACCGTACCGAGATGTGCGGTGTAACCGTTTCCCACAACACAGTAACGGTAAATAACGCGAATCAGAAGTCAACACTCGATGGTGGTATAGCGCATTTTGACGATGCCGGCAGAGTAAAGGTTATGGATGCGGAAGCCTCTGAGGTATATGCAGAGCAGGGGGTAGAGGAATACAAAAGAACACTCGTTATGGTGGATGCGAATGATGATATCTCCTATGGAGTTGACTTCTTCCACATCCTCGGCGGTGAAGATCACTTGTATTCTTTCCATTCGCTTGCGACAGAAGCAGAACTCTCCGGTAATGTGTCGGTGCAGAGCCAGAAGGATGATACCGGAAGCTACATAGGCTCATATCAGGGCATAGACAAAGCGTGGGGAGGAAGCACCGTTAATGACGACAGCGACGGGCTTGGAACCTATAGCTGGTTCGGTGAGGTTGACCGTGCAACTGAGCCGGAAAATGCGGATGTGTTCAGTATGGACTATAAGATAGTTGATAATGACAAGGTTCTGCAACCGGCACAGAGAAATCTGCACGTTCGCCTTACGATGCTCAATTCCTTTAAGCTTGATGAGATAACAACAACCTCAGGTATCCCGCCTCAGGTATATAATGCGCTTCCAAAGGTTCGCTTCCTGTTTGCCCGTCATACGGGAGAAAAAGACGGAGCAGGTGACAGTGGGAAGCTTGAGTCTCTCTTTACTTCGGTTATAGAGCCTTATAACAAGGACAGATATATTGAAAGCATTGAGAAGGTGAATGTTACCCGTGCAGACGGCGAAGCGTTCACAATGGATGAAGCGAAAGCCGTTAAGGTAACGCTTACAAACGGACGTGTTGACTACATCGTATATGCAAAGGATAAAACAATTCCGTATAAGGTGCATTACACCACGGCACAAGGTGAAGAAGCCTTCGACTTCTGCGGATTTGTCGGCGTTGTTTCAATGGTGAATGATAAGATTACATATACGTATGTAAACGACGGAACAACAATTGCCGATAAAACAGGTCTTGTTGCGGCACATAACGGTGAGGTCACCGGCTTCCAACGCGACCTTTCTACAAATAACTGGATGGATATAGATTTCGGTGGAGACATAGCATATGAAAGCCTTGTGGGAAGATATGTATATGTTGACAACGGACTTTCCGACAACGCTGCATACCGGATAGAGGGTGCCGCGCCGTCAACAGAAAATGAGGGAAGCATCCGTCTTTCTCTCGGTAACACAACGCTCATAACCGGATATGTTGACGACTATGACTTTGACAAGGGTTACAACTACAATATAAAAGTTACTGACAAAGCACGCATTCCGTTGAGCTATGTCGATGATAACGCACCGGTCATAGAACCGGTAATCGACAGCCTTACCACATCGGCGGGAAGCTCGATAAAGGTTGGTATAACTGCAACGGCAGAAAGCAGCGTGACCTACAGAGCGGTAAAGCTTCCCCGCGGTGCAAGCTTAAATTCCGCAACGGGCGTTGTAACGTGGAAGCCCGATGACAGCCAGGTTGGAGAAAACCTATTTATGATTGACGTGACGGATGAAGAGGGAAGAGTAAGCCGAACAAACTTTACTGTAACGGTCTACGGTAAGACAACCGGAAGTACATCTTCTGACAAAACCGAAACTCCGTCAACAGACACGTCCGCCGGTGGCGGCGGTGGGGGTGCCGCCGCACCGTTCGATAAACCGGACGACATAGAAACGGATGACAATCAAACCAACAACGGCGGTGAAAGCGGAGAAACAGGAGAAAAAACTGATAATACGGGCACGGGAAATGGAGCTCTCCGCTTCACCGATCTTACAAGTCATGCATGGGCAGAGGATGCGATAAACGCACTTGCAGAAGCCGGAATAATAAAGGGAACGTCTGCAAGTACATATTCGCCGGCGGCTAATATCACCCGAGCAGACTTTGCACTGCTGCTTGTACGTGCATTTAAGCTTGAGAGCGACAATGCAGAGAACTTTGCAGATGTATCGGCAAGTGACTACTTTGCACAAGAGCTTGCAATTGCGCGCAACACCGGAATAGTCAGTGGTATAGGTGAAAATAAATTCGCCCCGCGTAACACAATCACCCGCCAGGATATGATGGTAATCGTCTACAGGGCATTGCAGAAAACAGGTGGAGGATCCGGCGTTTACGACGAACCGCAATATGAAGATTACGCAACCGTTGCGGAATACGCAAAACCCGCCGTCACCGCCCTCATCGGCACAGGCATTGTCAACGGAAAGAGTGGTCTTATCGCACCAACAGACTACACGACACGTGCAGAGGTCGCTGTCCTTCTTAAGAGAATATTGGATTATATAAAATAATTTGCTCTTTACACATCAAAGAACTCGTTATCCATTCATTGAGAGTGGATAACGAGTTCTTTTAAATCGTGAATTTCATATGTGGGACAAATTTCTTCCGGATGTTCGTTAAATCCGGGATTATACCATATTGTATCAATACCTGCGTTTATCCCGCCGAGGATATCGGAGGTTAGCGAGTCACCGATTACCACGGCGCGTGAGCGGTCAACGCAGCTTATCCTTTCAAAAACGCGGTCAAAATACTCTTTTTTTGGCTTCTGTATGCCGATAGCGGCAGCTGTAAAAATATCCTCAAAGAACGGGCGCAGCGGACTTCTCTCAAAGCGTCGAAGCTGAACGCTTTCCGTTCCGTTGGTTATTATATAAAGCTTGTGCGTTTTTGAAAGCGTGCGGCAAACATCAAAGGAATCGGGAAAAGGAGAGCATTGGTTTGAGAGTGCCTCGACGTAAAGCTCGTTTATTTCAGCGGGAGAAAGCTCCATGCCGGTAATTTCAGCAAAGCGGCGAAAACGCTCAACAAGAGGTCCGTCAGGATGTTCAATTCCGCGCTCGAATTCCTTCCATATATCATCATTTATTTTTTTGTACAAAAGATATTGTTCGTCGGTTATTTTTTGACCGTACAGTGAAAAAGCTTCGAAAATTGCAGCTTTTTCGTGAACGCCATGGTCGTAGAGCGTATTGTCCGAATCAAAAAGAAGAATATCGTATTTTGAAAGCATATAAAAATCTCCTCAGTTCGACAGCCTTGACGGACGTGCGCGCATTCGTGCCGAGCTTATAAGTCCGAGTGCCATATAAACGGCAAGAACACTTGAGCCGCCGTAGGAAAAGAGAGGGAGTGTAAGTCCGATAACCGGCATGATGCCCGTGCACATTCCTATGTTTTCAACTGTCTGTGCTATAAGCATAGCAGAAACACCGGTACATATCAGGTATGACGGAAAAGAGGAAGAACGCATTGTCATCGTAATGCATCTTGCAATAATAAGGGCAAGAATGGCGATGATTGCGAGACAGCCGATAAACCCGAGCTCTTCTCCGGCAACGGAA
>JAFQVE010000087.1 GCA_017408185.1 Oscillospiraceae bacterium
ATAAATCCCAAAACTATGGAATCCAAAATCACAAGCGGATTGTTTTTTGCCGGCGAAGTGATAGACGTTGATGCATATACCGGGGGCTTCAACCTTCAGATAGCATGGTCGACGGCACACTCGGCAGGAACGTATGCCGCACAAATTTAAGAAGGAAGTGCTAAAATGAACAAGTGTGCAATAGCAATTGACGGTCCCAGCGGCGCGGGGAAAAGCACGATATCGAAGCTGCTTGCAAAGGAGCTCGGCTTTACATATGTGGACACAGGTGCTATATACCGCACTGTGGGTGTTTATGTGAAGCGTGCCGGTGTAAATCCGAAGGATGCGGCGCAGGTGGAAAAACTGCTTCCGCAAATCAATATCGAGATAGCTCACCGCGACGGAGTGCAGAGGTTATTCTTAAACGGGGATGATGTAACGGATGAAATCCGCGAGCACGTTATTTCCGCATATGCCTCCGATGTGTCGGCGATTCCTGCGGTGCGTGCATTTCTTCTGGAGATGCAGCGTGAGTTTGCAAGACGTGATAATGTTATAATGGACGGCCGAGACATCGGAACGGTTGTGCTTCCGGATGCGAAAATAAAGATTTTTCTTACGGCAACGGATGAAGACCGTGCGCAAAGAAGATATGACGAACTGATTCTCAAGGGGCAAAGTGTTTCTTTTGAAACGGTGCTTTCGGATATGCGTGCGCGGGATAAGCAGGATTCAAGCCGAAGCGTTGCGCCTCTCGCGGCGGCTGAGGATGCTGTAACGGTTGACACTACCGGCAACACACTTGAGGAGAGCGTGGAGCTTCTGAAAAACATAATAAAAGAGAGGTTGAACGGCTGATGAGGCTTTATAAATTTCTTGTTTCCGTCGTAGTTCCGGTCTTTCGTCTTTTCTTTCGCGTAAGGATTACCGGTAAAGAGAATATGCCGGATGGGGCGACGGTTGTATGTGCAAATCATACCTCAATGCTTGACCCTTTTTTTGCGGTGATGCTGTTTGATAAGACTGACCTTCCGGTGTTTATGGGAAAGATTGAGCTTTTCCGTATTCCGGTAATAGGTGCGCTTCTGAGAAAGATTGAAGCAATTCCCGTTGACCGCGGGTCAACTTCAATGTCCACACTCCGCGATTCCATAAATCATTTAAAAAATGGCAGAAAAGTTGTTATTTTCCCGGAAGGGACGCGCGTTTCCGGTGAAGCTGATGTTTCCGGTGCAAAGACGGGTGCTGCTATGATTGCATGCCGCGCGGGCGTAACTATGCTTCCTGTGTTTATAAGCGGCAGGAAACGCCTTTTCGGTCGTGTGGATGCAATTGTCGGAAAAGAGGTTGAAACCGATTCATTCGAAGGAAGCGGCGGTGCAAAGTATAAAGCTGTTGTAGAAAAGGTGTTCGGTGACATACTCTCACTTGGTAAAGGCGGTGAAGCCTGATGGCAAAGGTAACAGTTGCAAAAACTGCGGGCTTCTGTTTCGGTGTGCGCCGTGCGGTGGATATGGCGGAAAAGCTTGGGCGTGAAGGAGTGCAGGCGTGCACGATAGGTCCGATAATTCACAACGCACACGTTGTAAAGCATCTTGAAGCTCTCGGTGTACCGAGTGTGGACTCGCCCGGACAGGTGCCGGAGGGAAGTCTTGCGGTTATCCGTTCACACGGCGTGGCAAAAAGCGTCTATGACGAGCTTTCATCCCGTGGAATTGAATATGCGGATGCCACGTGTCCGTATGTTATGAGGATACACAATATTGTGCGTGAAAAATCCGAGAACGGTTATGAAGTGATAATCGTCGGAAAAAGATCGCATCCGGAGGTCCTCGGCATTGCCGGGCAGTGTTTTCACTCAGAAATCGTCGGTTCGGCAGAAGAAATGTCAAAACTTTTTGAAAACCGCCCTGAGCTTAGAGCCAAGCGGGTTTGCGCCGTTTCTCAGACCACTGTCGGACGAAAAATTTGGGAAAATTGCGTAAAAATTTTAAAAAAAGTGTGTACAAATTGCGAAATATTTGATACAATATGTCTCGCGACCGATAAACGACAGACCGAAGCTGCAAGCCTGGCATCGGAATCAGACGTTATGGTTGTAATCGGGGACAGGACAAGCTCAAATACACAGGAGCTTGTTGCGATATGTTCTTCCGTGTGTCCGAAGGTTATCCGCGTTGAGAATGCAGAAGAGATTGAGCTTTCCGTCATTCGCGGCGCAGAGCGTATCGGTATCACGGCGGGCGCATCGACACCCGATTGGATAATTAAGGAGGTAAAAGGCAAGATGAGCGAAGAAATCAAGAACTTTGAGGGAGAATCTTTTGAGGAGTTACTTTTAAGTTCTCTCAAAACTTTTAATAATGGAGATAAGGTTGTCGGCGTGATAACAGCAATCACCCCGTCCGATATTCAGGTAGACCTTGGCGCAAAATACGCCGGTTATATCCCGTATTCCGAAATCGGCGAAGATGCAGACGCGGCTGATAAGTATAAAGTCGGCGACGAGATTGAGTGCTCCGTTGTCCGTGTAAACGATGTTGAAGGAATTATCACGCTTTCAAAGAAGCGTCTCGATGCTATCAAGGGCTGGGACGATGTAGAGCTTGCACGTCAGGATAACACTACTGTTGAAGGTACTGTTACGGATGTAAATTCAGGCGGTGTTGTAGTTACCGTCCGCGGTCTCCGCGTTTTCGTTCCGGCATCACAGTCCGGGCTTCCGAGAAACGCAGATCTGAACGAGCTTCTCAAGAAGAAGGTTCAGCTTAAGATTAAAGAAGTCAACCGTTCGCGCCGTCGCATTGTCGGTTCTATCCGCGAGGTTGTGGCAGAGGCTCGCCGTGAGGCACAGGAACGCGTATGGGCGGATATCGAGGTCGGTAAGGAGTACAAGGGCGTTGTCCGTTCTCTTGCTTCTTACGGTGCATTTATCGATATCGGCGGTGTTGACGGTATGCTCCACATTTCCGAAATGACATGGGGACGTATCGGTCATCCGTCTGAGATGTTCAAGGAAGGTCAGGAGGTTGACGTTTTCGTTATCGCTCTTGATCCGGAAAAGAAAAAGATTTCCCTCGGCTACAAGAAGGCAGAGGACAATCCGTGGCTTAAGTTCAAGGCAGCTTACAATGTAGATGATACTGCAAAGGTTAAGATTGTTAAGCTTATGCCGTTTGGCGCATTCGCAGAGGTTGTTCCGGGAGTTGACGGTCTTATCCACATTTCCCAGATTTCCAACACACGTATCGCAAAGGTAAGCGATGCACTTAAGGAAGGCGACGAGGTCGAGGCTAAGATTATCGCAGTCGATGAAGAAAATCAGAAGATTTCTCTTTCAATGCGTGCTCTTATCCCGGGCGAAGCTGCTCCGGCAGAGACAGCTGCAGAAGAAGCTCCGGAAGACACAGAAGAGCTCGTTGCGACCTCCGGTGAAGAGAATGATATTCTTCCCGAGGAGACTGTTGCAGAAGCAGC
>JAFQVE010000088.1 GCA_017408185.1 Oscillospiraceae bacterium
CCCGCAGATTTTAGGTCAGCATATGAATCCCGGGCATACCATTGAGGATATGTGGTTTATGTATGAAGCGGCGGAGCTTTGCGGAGAAGATAAATGGAACGAAAAGATTGCGGCAGTTGCAAAGAAAGCTTTTAAGAATGGCTGGGATGAAACTTACGGCGGAATACTCCACTTCACGGGCGTAAACGGCGGTGAGCCGATCGGCGATATGACAGGTGTTGAGAATGAAACAATGACGCATCAGCTTTCCGACTGGGACAGCAAGCTCTGGTGGACTCATTCTGAGGCGCTTTATACCGCGCTTCTTTGTTATTTCAAAAGCGGAGACGAAGCATTTCTCGATTGGTTTGACAAGGTGTTAGATTATACCTTCAAAACATTCCCCGGAAAGAATCCGGAAATCCGCGAGTGGATTCAGATTCGCACAAGAGATGGCGAACCGCAGGAAAAGGTTGTTGCACTTCCTGTTAAAGACCCGTTCCATATAACGAGAAATCTGATTTTGATATTAGAGTTGCTACATTTAGAAATACTTAAATAAATTGCAAGACAAGGATTCGGTAAACGAAAGTGGGTTTTGGGGTTAAAGTCTCAAAACCTGCTTCTTTTTTGCGAAAAAATGTAGATGTATGTAGATGTAAATTGGTGGTGTTAAAAATGCAGACAGTAGAAGAAATGGTTATTAAACCGTTATACAAAAGAAAAATAAATTAGCGTGGCGTGAAAATCAGCTCTGAGCGACCGCTCATAGTTTACATCCCCGCAGGAGTGGGCGGGGCCCCGGGTGGTATATGCTATGGATTAAAGCGCGTGTTCGGCGATGCTGTGCATTGCTTTTTTGTGGAGCCTGCATTATGTCCGTCGGTGCTTCTCGGAATTGCAACTCAGAAGCATGAAAAAGCAAACGTTCGTGATTTCGGCATATGCGGTAATACCGAAGCGGACGGACTTGCGTGCGCTTCGCCTTCCGGCTTTGTAACAAGAATGATGACAAATCTTGTTTCGGGCGAGTTTACGGTAGAGGATGCAAAGCTTTATGATTATCTCAGAATGCTGTATGAAAGTGAAGGAATAAGAATTGAACCGTCAAGCTGTGCCGTGTTTGAGGGGATATGTTCTTTCAGAACTCACAACCGGGCACGCCGATACTGTGAGGATAACGGTTTAACTGAAAATGTATTAAATAACGCTGTTCAGATATTATGGGCAACAGGCGGAGGCTTGGTTCCCGATGATGTATTTGAAACTTACCTGAATACATATCTTTAATAAAAAAATGCCGGCTAAGAATGATTATCCATTCTTAGCCGGTGCCATTTCGGTGCGCCCGACATGGGCAATAACTTGGTGGTGAAAGTCCACTATGCGCTCGGTAGCAGGAAGCATTAGCCGAAGGCAAGGGGGTCCATCGCGAGGTGGAATCTGAAGGAAGCCGGATGTAGAGGCTGAAAAGTGCCTCTGCGGGCAAAGTTCCGGATTGACGAACAGAAATCGCATATAAGGCTGATATGGGACGGACGACTCTGCCGAACAAGAAGAAGTCC
>JAFQVE010000089.1 GCA_017408185.1 Oscillospiraceae bacterium
GTCGAAGCCGAGATTATATCCTTCCTCGTTGTTATTACCAACGATCGGGAGCGTTCCCTGCCATGTGTAGTTGAGGTAAACGTGGTCGAACTTCTTGATCTCATTGTTTACCTTCTGTGCATTATAATAAGTATCGTGAATTACGCCGGACTCATTTCTTGCAACGAATGAATGCTCAAAATCCGACAATACGGAGTCTGCGTAGGTGAAATATGAGAATCCTTGAACACCAAACGCCATATTTACATAGAACTGGAAACGGATATCCTCTTCCTTAACGGCTCTGTAGCTGTAATGCTCGGTTGCCTGAAGGAAGAAATGAGTTTTTGCATTGGACTCCTTCGCCTGAAGAGCAAGTGTCTCTATACAGGGAAGCCAGTTTGATCTGATAGCGGAGCCGGAGCCACCGTTCTTTTCATCCAAGGGATAGATGTCAGCGGACAGCCAACGGTATTCCTCGGGGAATTGCATCAGAACACTGTCAGCATAGTGCTTAACGTATTCCTTATATGTGTGTCCCTCAAAAACGGGAGTTGCCGAGTTGGGGAACAGATTTCCAAAGAAAAGGATGTCGTTTCCGTATTTGTCAATGTGCTGCTCTGCAAGCTCTGCAATACGGGCAATGTTGGAATAATAGGGCTCATCCCAATAGTTGATATGTGTAACTATGGGAAATTCAGCATAATTTGTGTTATCCTTCATTGTGTTTTCTACAGTAGCGCCGCTTCCGGTCTGAACGATAACGTTAAGACCCACCTGCTCGTAAAGCTTGAGCGCATCCTCATACGCCTTTGTTCCACGCTTTGCGTGATATGAATCAAGGAACATATGAGTAAGTCCCATATCCTTTGCGATCTGAATATCCTCAAGGGTATTCATCGGCGAATCCCAGCCGGCGATCATCATTTCTCTGTCGTCCTCGTACTCGGGGATCTTTCCGCTGTTTTTGTCAAAGAGGAAGCATCCGCACAACGAAAGGAGCGTTGTTGCCGTGATTGTCAGAGCTACTGTTTTTGTAAGTCTTTTGATTAACTTTTTCATCGTTTTCTCCTTATTATAATTTATTGAATGATTTATTAGCCTTTGATACCGCCCTCAAGGGAGATATTCATTATCTTGTTTGAGAAGAATGCATACAGTATCAGCACGGGCACCGCGGTCAGCAGGATGCCGGCAAAAAGAATAGGCATATTAAGGATTCTCGTATTGATGACCTGATACATATAAATACCCGACGATAACGTTGGATACTCCTTAAGGAACAAAAGAGGTGTGTTATAATCGTTCCAGAAGTTGATCGCGCTTACTAAGCTCAAAGCCATGATAGGAGATTTTGCCTGAGGGAGCATTACTCTCCAGAAGCATTGGAAATGGCTCGCTCCGTCAATAAACGCAGCCTCCATATAGCTTCTCGGTAACGATTCAAAATAAGAGTGCAGCACAAGGAAGTTAAATCCAAAGCCGTTCAAAAAAGCTAAAAGCAGCAACGGGCTTTCAATAATTCCAAGAGCCGTATAGATCTTAAACTGAGAAGGACGCGAACCAACGATGGGGATCATCATTGAAACGACCGCCGTCCAATAAATAAGCTTACTTCCGGGGAAGCGGTACTTGGCGACCGCATACGCCGTCATGCAGGAAACGCCAACACCAGCAAGCGTTCCGCCAAGCGTGAACCAGATCGAGTTGAAGAACATATCAAACATGTCCTTGCCGTCAATGTTCAATCCCTCAAATGCTTTCAGGTAGTTGGAAAACAACCACTGCTCTGGCAGGTCCATCTTGTTGTGCGTCATATATTCCGTCGCCTCTTTAAGAGACGAGAGAAACGCCCAGACAAGAGGATATATCAAGCTCACTGCATA
>JAFQVE010000090.1 GCA_017408185.1 Oscillospiraceae bacterium
CATCACGGACCACCGCATAAGCGAAGTGCATTTTCACGACTTTACGCAGCTGTGGTATACCGTTTCCGGTTCGTATGTTCACACCATAAACGGTCACCGCACTGCTCAAAGCGCCGGTTCTCTTGCGATAGTTTATCCCTTTTCCGTTCATCAGATAAATTCCGTAAGCTCTGACCTTGAAAACACAAAGGTTATTTCCGTTTCCTTTAAAAACGATGTTTTTGAGAAAAATCTCCTTCCGTTCTTCACGCCGTATTACGATTGCGCGCTCTTTGACAAAATGCATTTAAGCCCGTTTATCAATTTTATCGGAAGCGACAAAGAACGGCTTGATGAGCTTTTTTTCGAGCTTCTTTACAAGCCCAAGAATGATTTTGAAGCATTTTCACAGCGTTTCTTTGCCAACATCGGAAATATTCTCGATTTGTGCATCAGAAAAATCAATATGCCGTACAGCGGACAGAATTTATCTTCTTTGCAGGAGCGGTCATTACATATAGGAAAAGCCATATCTTACATAACGAACAACTGCTTTGACAAGATAACGATTCCGGACGCCGCAAGATATGCCACAATGTCAAGAAGCATGTTTCTGGACTCTTTCCGGGAATTGAGCGGAACAACCTGCCACGAGTATCTTACCTCCGTCCGGCTACGCAGGGTTGTCGGCAAGCTTCCGTATGAAAATAAAGCGATTTATGAGCTGGCAGACGAATGCGGTTTTTCAAGCAGCTCACATTTTCACAAGGTATGTATGGACACCTTCGGACTTTCGCCAAAAGAGCTGAAGCTATATATTAACGCCTACGACCAACAAACTTTAGAGCTCAGGAAAAAGCGGAAGGATGACTTAAGACTACTGGGATTATTATAAAAAACATACAAAAAAGACAAACTGCGGCAATATAAATTTGTCGCAGTTGTTTTATCCTTTAAATTCAATGTTATTTTTTTCACATTTTTACCCTGTTTTTATTTGACAAGAGCGCGATGTAGTTATATAATATAATGTATTATAATATTTTTTCAGCAAATTTTTTATCGGAGGTTTTTCATATGTTTGAAAATCGTGTCTACAATTTTTCCGCAGGTCCTTCCATGCTTCCCGAGCAGGTTCTTTGCCGCGCTCGCGATGAGATGTTGAATTACAACGGCTCCGGTATGTCAGTTATGGAGATGAGCCACCGCGCAAAGGTCTATGATGAAATCATCAAGGCTTGCGAAGCAAAGCTCCGCTCTCTTCTCGGCATTCCGGCAAACTACAAGGTTCTCTTCCTTCAGGGCGGTGCTTCTCTCCAGTTCGCATCCATCCCGATGAACCTTATGAAAACAAAGGCAGATTACATCATCACCGGTCAGTTCTCCGGAAATGCAGCAAAGGAAGGCAAGAAGTACGGTATCGCAAATGTTGTAGCCGACTTAAAGCCTGAAACCTTCCGCCGCATTCCGAAGCAGGAGGAGCTTTCCCTCTCTCCGGATGCAGACTATGTACATATCTGCGTAAACAACACAATCTACGGCACACACTGGAACTATCTCCTTGACACAGGCAATGTTCCGCTCGTTGCCGATATGTCCTCCTGCATCCTTTCAGAGGAAATTGACGTTACAAAATACGGCGTTATCTATGCCGGTGCACAGAAGAATATGGCTCCTGCAGGTCTCACCGTTGTTATCGTCCGCGAGGATCTTTTAGGCAACGCACGCCCCGACACTCCGACCGTTATGGACTGGGCTGTTATGGCAGAAAAAGAGTCTATGTACAACACTCCGAGCACATATCCGATTTACGTTTGCGGTCTTGTCCTTGACTGGATCGAGTCAATCGGCGGCATCGCTGAGCTTGAGAAAATCAACCGTGCAAAGGCAGCGTTACTCTATGACTTCCTTGATGAAAGCAAAATGTTCATCCCGCACGCAGAAAAGGATTCCCGCTCTCTCATGAACGTAACCTTCAGAACAGGTGATGAGGAGCTTGATGCAAAGTTTGTAAAGGAAGCTTCGGCTGTCGGTCTTCTCACTCTTAAGGGACATCGCTCCGTCGGCGGTATGCGCGCATCCATCTACAACGCAATGCCTGTTGAGGGCGTAGAAAAGCTTGTTGCATTCATGCGTGACTTTGAAGTTAAGAACAAATAGGAGGTTTTCCTTTATGTATAATGTAAAATTAATGAATAAAATCTCAAGCAACGGACTGAGCCGTCTTCCGGCAGATGTTTTCACCTGCGGTGCAGATGTTGAAAACCCGGCAGCTATGCTTGTCCGCTCTGCTGATCTTCACAACGAAGAATTTAACCCCGAGCTTCTGTGCATTGCACGTGCAGGTGCGGGCGTCAACAATATCCCGCTTGACCGCGCAGCTGAGGAAGGCATCGTTGTTTTCAACACTCCGGGTGCTAACGCAAACGCCGTTAAGGAGCTTGTTCTCACCGGTCTTTTCCTCGCATCCCGTAAAATTGCAGAGGGAATTGAATGGGCAAAAACTCTTGCCGACAAGGGCGATGAGGTAGGAAAGCTCGTTGAAAAGGGCAAAGGGCAGTTTGTCGGTCCGGAAATCGAGGGCAAAACGCTCGGCGTTATCGGTCTCGGCGCAATCGGCGTTCTTGTTGCAAACGCAGCAGAGCGTCTCGGTATGACGGTTCTCGGCTATGACCCGTATCTCTCCGTCAATGCTGCATGGAGCGTTTCCCGTTCCATCAAGCACTGCACAGACATCAACGAAATTTACGAAAAGAGCGACTATATCACAATCCACGTTCCGGCAACTCCGGAAACAACGGGTATGATAAACGAAAAGACGATCTCCGTTATGAAGGACGGTGTCCGCATTCTCAACTTTGCACGCGGCACGCTCGTAAATTCCGACGATATTCTTGTTGCGCTCGAGAGCGGCAAGGTTGCAAAATACGTAACCGACTTCCCGGAAGCTAAGCTTATCGGCAAGGAAAACGTCGTTGCTCTTCCGCATCTCGGCGCATCAACTCCGGAAAGCGAAGAAAACTGCGCTGTTATGGCAGTTGACGAGCTTAAAAACTACATCCTCAAGGGTAACATCAAAAACTCCGTCAACTTCCCGACTGTATGTATGCCGATGAGCGGAAAAAGCCGCGTCTGCGTTCTTCATAAGAACGTGCCGAACACGGCAAACAGCATCACATCCGCTGTTTCCGACGCAGGTCACAACATCGCAAGTATGCAGAACGCCTCGAAGAAGGACTGGGCATACACCGTGCTTGACCTTGACGACGATGCAGATGATGCTCTCCTTGAGAAAATCTCCGCACTGGACAACATCGTCCGCGCAAGAATTATAAAGTAAAAATAGATTTATAACGGGGCTGTAGCAAAACAGCCCAGACCGCATAAAGTGTAAAAGTGATATTTTTTTGCAGATAACATCGAAAAAATATATGGTTTGAAGTTTGAAAGTAAATTGAAAATTCGGCAGAAGCCGAATTTGAGGATTTAGTTACACTTTATGCTATGAACAAATCGGACCTCTCAACGTACTTATGTACTACTTCGGGTCCGATTTGCTCATTCTGCACTATTTTTCTAAAGTCCCAAAGGGATTGTAGAAAAATGCATTTCGCTACAATCCCTTACTGTTTTGATTACAGGTGCAATTAATAATCCAAAACACTTGCCTTTTAGTGCAAGTTATAGTATAATAACTACAAAATTAGTTATTATACTGATTTAAAATCATTTTACTCTCCGGAGGTATTCCTATGGAACGAAATGCAACTCAAAAATTGCTCGATTGGAATAACAATAAACGCAAAAAGCCTTTGATTGTATGGGGAGCCAGACAGGTTGGCAAAACATATCTTATCAAAGATATCTTCGCAGAAACTTTTTATAAAGATAATTACATTTATATTGATTGCAAAATAGAAGATGAAATTCGTGATTTCTGTGAAAATACTGCTAATGCCGCAAAAATTATTGAATATATCTCTTTGTTTAAAGGTAAAAAAATAACCGAGGAGACATTATTGATATTTGACGAAGTGCAGGAATGTCCCAATATAATATCCTCGCTTAAATATTTTTGTCAGGATTTCAGAGAAATACCCGTTATTGCCTCGGGTTCAATGGTTCGTATTAAAATTCAGAGGGAAACTCATAAAAGAGGCGCAGGCAACAACGATAAGTTTCTTTTCCCTGTTGGTAAAATAAATCAGATTACCGTTTATCCAATGACCTTTGATGAATTTTTGATGAACAGTAATAAAGTGCTGTACGATGCAATAAAAAAGGCATATGAGAACAAAAAGCCTCTTGATTCTAAAATTCACGAGCTGGCAATAGAACAAGTATATAAATATTTGCTCATAGGCGGTATGCCGGAAGCTGTGGAAGCTTATATTGATGATAATGATCTTTTTGAATCAAGTGAAATACTGAAGGTGCTTTATGACAACTATCTTTCTGATATGGATTTATATCAGGCAAGCCGTGAAGCAGTTCTTCGTTCACGCACACTGTTTTCAAACATTTACAAACAGCTTAATAGGGAGTCTAAAAACTTTTCACCCGGACTTATCGAAGAAAAAAGCAAAACAAGAGATTTTGCCACTTCAATTCAGTGGCTTACGATGGCACATATCGTTAACCAATCATTCCAGTTAAAAGAGCATATCACCTCTCCTCTTATGGCAGATAACGAAAGCAATTTCCGTTTATTCTTAGGTGACATAGGAATGTTCTCATATCAAAGCGGAATCAATGCGGCTTCGTTTATATCCAACAATGCAGATAATACATTATCCGGGATTTTCTTTGAAAATTTTGTAGCAAACGAGCTTGTAGCCAAAGGCCATAAGCTGTTTTATTGGAAAGGAAAGTCTTCTTCAGAGCTTGAATTCATAGTTGAATCCAATAATAAATTATATCCCATAGATGTAAAAAAGGGTAAGGGGACATTAAATTCTCTCGAAAAGTTTGCAAATCATAATAAATTTGAGTATGCAATAAAAGTTTCCAGGAATAACTACGGATATAACTCTGAACAAAAGCTCTTAACCGTACCATTTTATGTCTTTCCGTTTGTTGCAAAAGACCTTGCAGACGGCACTATGAAAATTTAAGCTCTTTTCACTTTCCTCTATACACTGCGCGCAAGAATCATAAAGTAAAAATAAATTTATAAAGCTCCGGTATGCTTATGGAAAATATCGTAGCACAGATGCTGACCGCCGCAGGTCATAAACTATATTTCTACTCCAAATCTTCAAGAGAAAAAGCCGAAGACCGAATGGAAATAGATTTCCTGATTGCAAAAAGCAAAATTACAAATAAACACAACATTTCGCCCATCGAAGTTAAATCGGGTGATAGATACACGCTGTCCTCTATCAAAAAATTTATGAACAAATATAAAGAGCAAACTAACATTCCATACGTTCTTCATACCAAAGATTTAAAAGAGGAAAATGGTATCACTTATTTGCCATTGTATATGACAATGTTACTGTAAGCCTCTTTAATATCCTACGCTGTAGGATTTTAAAGAGGCTTTAGCCCCAAAACCCGCTTTTATTGGTAATGCTTCCACTACTCAGTTTTCTTTGCTATACTATCCTGTTTTTAAGATATTCAAGTGATTTTTCTACCATCTCGTTGCCGAGCTTCATATTTGCTTCAGCAGCGCTTTTTGTAAACCAATGTTCGCGCTCTCCCAAACGGTCCAGATCAACCGCTTCGGGATACAGTGCCATAAGGATAGAGCATTCATACTTTCCTGCATGGTCATATCCCGTTGCATTCTGTACCTCTGTGCTCATTGTCGGGATAACCTTGATCCACGAGAACGGATCATCCCCGCCGCCGAGGTTTGCATAGTAATCGGCATACGATTCGCTGCCCCACCAGCCGCGCCCTTGTGTTTTTTCAAGGTAACGCATTGTGGCACGCTTTGCCGCCTTCATATAAGAGAGCGTCATGGGCATAAGTGATTCCTGCTCAAACTGATGGTGAATAACCACATAGATATTGCGAAGCCCCGCATCGAGCATATTCATAAAGATACCGAAAAGATACGCCTCAAACACATCCTCTTCGATATGCACAGTTCCGCTTGTTTCATCAGCAACGGCATAGCTTGACGGGCTATAATAGATGCTTGGAGCCATCATTATCTCCTTTTTCTCCGCCAGCTTCTTTATAAGGCCTTCTGCAATAAGTGTGTCACAGCCGTATGAGCAGTGTGGACCATGGTATTCGACAGTTCCCCCACAGATAACTGTGGGGATTCTGTTCTCTTTCACAGCATCAAGCTCACGCGGGAAAATCATATTGTATTCCATAGTTGTTACACCTCATTCTGTGTATGCAAGTGTTGTATAAAATGCGAGATTTGCCTGTGTATTATCAAGCCTTCCGTACTGAACAACGATGTTTGTGTTTGATGCAAGCTTCATTGCATACTGTGTCTCAAACGGCACTTCAAAGCCACACATATCTTCAATGTTGTTTGTGCGGAAACAACGTACCCGGCCTGCCTTCACCGTCCACTTAATATCCTCATATGCATCCTTATCAACAAAGAAAAGCTTAACCGAAATTTCAGCATCGACATCACTGTCGTTTACAATTATTACGGATTCATGCCCCTTTGCAACGCCTTCACCGGGTTTCGGAAGTTCGCAGTCGGGAATTATCCATATCTTTTTACCTACA
>JAFQVE010000091.1 GCA_017408185.1 Oscillospiraceae bacterium
CAGCCCGGACGGGCTGAAAAGTTATAAAAAAACGGAGGAAATAATTATGAACAGATTCAAACGCATTCTCAGCGCACTAGTCATTGCCGCAATGGCACTTTCCCTTATGCCAACCTTCGCCTCGGCAACAGTGGGGGATAGCATAGTATATGATTTTAATGAAAGTACAGATGCTTCATACAGTGCAACATCTGTTACTTCGTATACCGATGCTGAAAAAGGCTGGATGTATTATGATATGACAGCGGGAAAAGCTGCGGCGTATCTGCCAAGCTATAACCCTAATTATATTCAAATAACATCGTCTGTCGGACAATATTTTGCGATAAAGATAAAGGTTCCGGAGTCCGGAAAGTATGACATGTCATTAGTGTGTTATCAGCATGCGACGATTGGTGGCTCTGCTGATATGTATCTTCTTCCTGGAACAACAAAACAAGAAAATATTGCAGCGTTAATTGAAACTGCTGAAACTGTAAATGGTAATGATGTGTTGTTTTATGCAGACAAAAACACGTATCCGACAACGCTGAATGTTGCCTTTGATTACCAAATTCTTGCAGGAGAATATGTTCTTGTTTTTAAGGCAACCGGAATCAGTCCATATATGACCAATGCAACTCATATATCCAAGCAATATGCATATATGTATCCGGCAACCTTAACCCTCACGAAAACCGCAGAAGCGGAAGATGACGGTGAGGTGACTCCACCAGAAGAAGAGAAAAAAGACCCGATAACACTTACGTTTAATAATGGAACTGTCTCGGGGGACAATCAAACATATATGAACGCATTAGCTTCTTCATCTGATGATTTTTCAATAGTAGCTGCTGAAACTATGGGAGAAGCACAGGGAGCTCAGTATTCAAGGGCGAATGCAATTAATTTGATGTTTAGAGCTAAAGCCGGAACTTCACAGCAGAATTATTTTAAGATGATAGGAAACGAAACTGATGCAAATGCCGGCAAATTCACTGTGCAGGCAAATAACATTCCGGCAGGAACGTATAAAGTTGACCTCAATGTGACAGATAACGCAAGAGGTATAGGTGCATATGTATACGTAGGTAATAAGTATGTTGGTTTTTGCGATACATACAAAAGTGACCGGGAATGGGGTGCAAACCCGGCAGATACGGATACAAAAGAAATTGGTTATGTAACGATAGTAGATGAGGATAACAATGCAGAAACAACGAATACTGTTAAAATTGCAATTTGTTCAGCGGCAATAGATGCTTCAAGTACAACTTCCAATTATTTAACTCTCAAATCCATCACCTTCACTCCCGTTGACGCAATCCCCGCTTACGGCGATCTCACCTATGAAGTTACCGGCGCAACTGCGGCGGGTGACGGTTACACCGTTGAAAATAACACAACTCTTTCACTTACTGCAATGCTTTCCGGAAAGCATCTCAACGGCTATAAGCTTGACGGAGCAGAGGATGCAGACAACTGCATCAGGGTTACCTCATCGGATTCGGCAGTAGTTTCCGTTACGGATACAAAAGCCGCACTTGACAGCGCAAAAATTTACGCCTCCGATTATAAGCCGGTATATACGCTTACGGCACTTAAGTCCAACGCAAGCGCAGATATCACCGTTGAAGCAATAGTTGACGGAATTCCCGTCGCATTTGAAAGCTTTAAAGTAACTGTCGCAAAATCGGATGCAGATGAATATGAGGCAGAGGCAGTCTTTGCGTGGGGGACAACTCTTCCGTCAGAGCTTTCCGGAAAAGTAACGGTTTCCGAAAAGGACGGTGGTACGGTAAATGCCGGCGAAATAACTGCTTCAAAGGGCGCAACGTATACCTTTAAGGCAACGGAAGAGATTACAGTCGGCGAGATAACATACAAATTCATCGGCTGGAAGCGCGGAACAACAAGCAATGGTGCTGCGGCTTTTATAAGCTATGAACCGGAGGATGAATATACCGTCTGGTCAAATACATATATTACTGCAGTGTATGAAGAAGTACACAGCGATGAAAAACGCGTAGAGTTTTACGATCAGGAC
>JAFQVE010000092.1 GCA_017408185.1 Oscillospiraceae bacterium
TATGGCAAAGGAAACAAAAAGGGCAAAAGGTGAAAAAATGAACAAGGAATACTGGGAATATTATTTTTCCAAGAAGAAAAAGTTAACAGATCGCGCCTTCAAGCTTCGCATTGCGATGCTTATGACATCAATGCTTGCGTGCGCAGCGGTTATGGCATCGTCTGCATTTGCGCTGTTTACGTGTGACATTAACCGCACGACAACGCTAACCGCAGCAAGCTTTGAAGTCTTAGGGTGGAATCCTATACAGCAGACGAGTGACGATATAAATATAACACATGTAGTTGATATTTATACAACTCCCGGTGTTTTAGGATATTGCAGAATACCGGTTTACGGCGCGGATAAAACAATCCACTATTACTTTACTGAGGCCTTTTCCAGCGGACATATGCAGGTTAGCATAGCCACTGCGAGCGGAGCGAGCGTAGGAAAGCCGGAAGGGTATTGGGGTAATCCGAGAAACTTCCTCGGCCCCGAAGCTGAGATTATCGGCAATGGCGCTTTGGTTACTCACTCCTATGCTGTCCCGCAGCAGGAAGACTCATCCGGCAGCGGTGAGGGCACGGGCGGTATGTTGACAACGGCTCGTCCGTCTTCGGGTGCTGATGTCTCGGAAGATACACCAATCACAGATAACGCAACCGAGGCAGAAAAAGGAACTGTCACTGAAGAAAAAAGCATTGAAACAACTGCGAAAGCAGAAAATTCCGAAACAACCGTAACTCCGTCTGTGTCGGAAGAAAAAGCTTCCGCCGAAGTCAGCAACAGCACAGTAACCGAAACACCGGTTTCAAGCTCGCCGCCACCCGATAGCGGCAATGCATCGGACTCCGGCAACACAACGGCGGCTGATTCAAGCCATAGCAGCACCTCTGGCAAAGGCTCGTCCGGCTCATCTGAATCAAACAGCAGCTCGTCTGCCACATCCGACAGTTCCGTTGGTTCGTCATCGAGTACATCGGCTCCGGTATCATCGGCATCATCGGGTGACAGCGGAACTTCCTCCGGCAGTGATGCTTCAGCGGGCGGCTCGCCGCCATCTTCATCCGATGGCGGAGGTGAGTAAATGCGCAAAATGGTTATTTTGATTATACGCTTGCTTGCGGTAATATGCTGCCTTGTGATTATCGCATTTTCCTCAAAAGAGCTTCTTGAATATAACCGGGGAAAAGCAGAGGCTCGGGAACTTCGCGTGCGCGTGATAACTCCCGTCGAAGCTCCGCCCAAAAAGAAGCTTCCGCCGATAAGCGTGGATTTTGATGCACTTGCAGCAGAAAACGGGGATACAGTCGCGTGGCTTTATGGCGCGAACACACCGATAAATTATCCCGTTGTCCAAAGTGAGGATAATGATTATTATCTGCGTCGCGGATTTAACGGTAAGTATAACTACTACGGCACGCTTTTCGTCGATTATCGCACAAATGGCGATTTTTCGGGAAAGAATACGCTCGTTTACGGTCACAATATGAAAAACGCCGAAATGTTCGGTTCGCTCATAAATTATAAAGAACAGGCTTATTTTGAGGAACATTCTGATTTGTGGCTGTTGACACCAACGGGGAAATATGAAATACAGCTTGTTGCGGGTATAGAAGTCCCCGGAACCTCGGAACTGTTTGATGCACTGGCGAATCCGGATGAAGCAGGAAAAGTAATCCAGGATGCGATTTTAAACTCCACGTTCCAATCGGAGTATGAGTATTCCGAAAACGACAGGTTTGTAACGCTCTCAACTTGTTCGTACGATTATGCCGACGCGCGTTATATAGTAATAGGACGATTAAACGAAATTTTGTAAAGGGATATCCCTTTAGTCTTGTACGCAGTACAAGACTAAGATGACTTAACAGTATACAATCGGCGGAATGCCCACACTCCGCCGGAGTATATAAAAAAACAAAATCAAAACAAAGAAAGGTGAAATGACACAATGACAAATTCAAAGGCAACAAAAAAAGCATTGTTTATGAGCA
>JAFQVE010000093.1 GCA_017408185.1 Oscillospiraceae bacterium
TTCACAACATTATGAAGAAAAAGGCATTGAAAATGACGCAAAAAGAGATGCTTTCCTAAATGGTATGGGAAATTAAAGTGTTAAGATATTCCAATCTTGATGTTAATCAAAGATTTGAGAGTGTTTGTGAGGATATACTAAATAATCTTGACACCTCATCAGTCACTTCGTGACAGCTTCCCCTCAAGGGGAAGCCTTTAGAAAGGCATTTTAATCGTATGAATTTGTCGGCGTGAAAACCGCCGATAAACCATTAATTTTTTTGTCCCTAACTTGACAAAATCATATAAGGAGTGATTTTTCTATGGATAAGATTTATGAAAATATAAAGCGCCATATGGAATATTTTTGTCTTACCTGCGGTGCGCGTCAGTGCGGCTCCGAAGGGGAAAAGCTTGCGGCGGACTATATCGAAAATGAATTTAAAAAGTCAGGCTATGAAACCGTGCGCGAATATTACGACACCTTCGGCTGGGTGTGTGATGAATTTTCGCTTTATAACGTGACACAGGATCGCGAAATCACGAATGTCACGGCATCATATTTCTCAAATTCCTGCGATATTGAGGGCGTTCCCCTTCTCATAACTTATGAGGATGTAGACAGAATTGAGGAGCTTCCTGTCAAGGGCAGAATCTGTTTCGTTGAGCCCTATATGGAGATTATGGATGCAAACCCCGCGCTTGTCGGCGGGCTCAATGCGTTTGAGGAAAAGCTTGACCGTCTTGGCGCAGTCGCGGCAATATTCATCGGTACATATCATATAACGGATGCGCCGTCAACAAAGCTTCCGCGCTCACCGCATATCGAAAATCTTGCGGCGATGACTCTCGGGCGCGATGCGGCGATTGATGTGCGAAAGAACATTGGGGATACATACCGCCTCAAAATTTCGGCAAGAAAATTCCCGCATCGTTCCTGCAATGTTATTGCAAGAGTGGCGGGCAGCGGAAAAAAAGGTGTCGTCGGCGCGCATTATGACACGGCTCCGTTCGTTCAGGGCGCAGGTGACAACGCATCGGGAACGGCAGTGCTTTTAGAGCTTGCCCGACTTGCAAAGGATAAATGCGCGGATTTTGCGGTTGACTTCTGCGCATATTCCGCAGAAGAATATATTCCGCGCGGAGAAAAATGTCCTCCCGGAAGTGGAAACTACGTTAAGGCACACAAGGGTGAGGATATACGCTGGTATCTCAATATAGACGATGTCGGAATGTATCTCTCGCCATATGTCCTGCATCTGACACGCCCCGAGCTTCTTCCCGAGATTAAATCGCCCGTTGCACACATTGACAACAAGGGACCTTTCGGCGATGATGCGGCATATATAAATGCAGGCATCCCGACGGTGTGGATGGGAAATCTTGACCCGTATAAGCGACTCCATACGGCAGAGGATTGCCTCGATAACATCTCGCTTGAAACGGTCGCGTGGGCGGTTGAAAAGAATCTCGATTTGTTTTTACAGCTTATAAATTCATAAGGCGCAAACTTTTTCACAGGAAAAATCATCTAATATATACAATACTTTAAAAGGAGGTTTAAAAATGAAAAAGAAACTGTTAAGCATTGTTCTGTGTATGGTGATGCTCTTCTCGCTCTGCAGCGGTGTCTTTGCCGCAGATGACTCGGAGCTTACAACGCTCGTGAA
>JAFQVE010000094.1 GCA_017408185.1 Oscillospiraceae bacterium
AACTCTGTTCAGGCGTTATTATATCCCTCCGGATGCGTTTTGTGCCAGTTCCACGCAGAGCCGACAATCTCATCAAGGTCGGCGTGCTTCGGGTTCCACCCGAGAATCTTGCGTGCCTTATCACTTGATGCGATAAGCCGTGCCGGATCTCCCGCGCGGCGCGGGGAAACAACCTCCGGTATCGGATGCCCCGTAACGCGGCGTGCACTCTCTATAACCTCGCGCACGGTGAAGCCCACGCCGTTGCCGAGGTTGAAGATATCGCTTTTTCCCCCGTTTTCAAGATACTCAACGGCAAGTATATGAGCATCGGACAAGTCCGTAACGTGGATGTAATCGCGCACGCACGTTCCGTCCTTCGTGTCATAATCGTCACCGAAAACATATATCGCCTCGCGCTTTCCGTTGGGCACCTGAAGAATAAGCGGAATGAGGTGTGACTCCGGATTGTGCGCCTCTCCGATATTACCGCTCGCGTCCGCACCGCAGGCGTTGAAATAGCGGAGCGACACAAAGCGTATGCCGTGGGCATTGCCCGCCCACTTGAACATCTTCTCCATCGCAAGCTTCGTCTCTCCATACGGATTTGTCGGACATGTTCTGTCATCCTCGAGAATCGGCACGCGCTCCGGCTCACCGTAGGTTGCCGCAGTGGATGAGAACACAATCTTGTCAATTCCCGCCTCGACCATAACCTCGAGCAGGGTTATTGCCCCGCCGACGTTGTTGTTATAGTATTTCAGCGGGTCTGTCACGCTCTCGCCCACAAGCGAGCATGCGGCAAAGTGAATTACGGCATCAAAGCCCGCACCGCAGAAAGCACCTCTCAAAAACTCCTTATCCCGGATATCTCCCTTTAAAAACTCCGCACCCTCATGAACAGATGCGAGATATCCCGTTTGAAGGTTATCTATAACCGTTACCGCGTGGCCGCGCTCAACAAGCCCGCGGACAGTGTGCGAGCCGATATACCCCGCACCTCCAAGCACTGCAATTTTCATATTTACAACCATTCCTTTCCTAATCTCTTCTCTCTTCACTGTTACCTTATTTTCATTCCACCGTATTTACGAACGGTGAGAACCTTATACATATCTTTTCCTATCATATTATCAACGCCCGCACAAAAGCTCTCCGTCATATCACACGGCACAAATGCCTCAAGCGTGCCGCCGAAGCCGCCGCCCTGAATACGCACTGCACCGCGTCCGGAAAGAAGCTTTTCGCACACGGCAAGCGCATATGCCATTGCCTGATCGCGAACGCTTCCCGATACATAGATGTTCTGCAGGTATTTAAACGACGAGTTGCCTGACTCCGAAACAAGCTTTAAAAACCCCTCAAAGTCACCGTTGCGCAAACATTCTGCCTCACGCACGGCACGCAGATTTTCCGCAAAAAAGTGCACCGCGCGCAGTATTGCACGGTCGCCCGCATCACGCCTTATTTCTGCAATGCGCGAATAAAACTCACTCTCCGCAACCTCAGAAAGAACTTCCTTTCCGAAAAGCTTTGCAACGCTTTTCATCTCTGCGGGAATGCTTGCATATTCCGCCGTAAGGTCAGCATGATCCGCACCCGCGTCAACTATAACAAGGTCATAGCCGTGAGCTTTGAGATCACATTCTATCTTTTCTATTTTAGCAGGACTTTCGCCAAAGTCAATCGCGACTATGCCGCCGACGGAGCTTGCCGTCTGGTCCATAAGCCCGCTCGGCTTTCCGAAATGCACCGTCTCCGCATACTGCCCTATCTCGGCAATCTCCACAGCATCAAATCCCGCGCCGCAAAGATCCGAAAGCGCCGTTGCGACAAGCACCTCAAACGCCGCGGAGCTTGAAAGCCCGGACCCGCGCAGAACATCTGATACGATATACATATCCGCACCGCAGACATCCTTCCCGCGCTTTGAAAACGCATCGGCAACACCGCGGACAAGTGCGGAGGTTGTGTTTTTGTCCTCTTCACGCACCGATAAATCCGCAAGGTCAATCTCGATTAACGGATATCCCTCGCTCTTAACACGGATAAGCGCTTCTCCGTTTTTTGCCGCTGCAGCGCGCATATCGAGGTTCACCCCTGCCGCAAGCACGCATCCGCGCTGATGGTCGGTATGGTTCCCGCCCAGTTCAACACGTCCCGGCGCACTGTACACGGAAACACCGTCGCGCTTTCCGAACAACTCATAAAAAGAATCAATAAGCTTTTCCATAAATTCACCGCCGTATAGTAATGTATTATCTATTGTATATCATAACAGGCAATTTATAAATAGCAAAAGGTAACGCTTTTTATGTCATTTTGTCACTTGCAATGCATATATTTTTCTGCATCATACCATTTTACGTTGAAGCCCGCGCCCTTTGCACAGAAAACGGAATCCGGCGTGTTTTCAAGGTCTGCTTCCGGATTATAGGAAATTTCCCGAGCTATCTCCTCCGCCTCCGCGCACGGCTCATAGCCGTCAAACGCAAGCGCAAGGCTCGCTCTGCCGCCGCTTTGCGTTATCAGCTCTTCGGCATAATCCCCAAGGAATCTTGCCGGTGCTCTGCCGCGTGTTATTGCAACCTCTCCGTCAATTTCCGGCGGAGAAAAGCTTCCGCCCATTTTGCGGACATCTGCCATAATTTTTCCGGAAAGCGAAATGTCGCTCCTTGCCGTGAAGCTGTATATCGGTTCAAGCAAAACGCTCTCCGCACGCATAAGCCCCTGACGTATCGCGCGGTAAGTCGCCTCGCGGATATCCCCGCCCTCGGTGTGCTTTTCGTGCGTTGCACCGTTTACGAGGACAAACCGGACATCGCATATGTCAGCGCCGGTAAGCACGCCCTTGTGCGTCTTTTCAAAAATATGCGTTTTCACAAGCCGTTGCGTGTCCGGAGAAAGCACATCACCGGAAAGCTCGCTGCAAAAGCTTATTCCGCTCCCGCGCGGTGCGGGATCTATACGGATGTGAACCTCTGCATAGTGGCGCAGTGGTTCAAAATGCCCATAGCCAACGACAGAGCTTTTCACCGTCTCGCGGAACACAACGCGCGGCGTGTCAAAGAAAATACCAATCCCGAAGCGGCGCCGGAACTCATACGCAATTACCTGCAGACTTATCCGCCCCATCACGCCGATCGAGATTTCGCCAAGGCTTTCCGTATACCTTACGGAAAGCGTGTTTTCCTCATCCTCTAAAACCTTAAGCTTCTCAAAAATCTCGCGCGTTGTATACTTTTTATCATAAATCACACGGGCAGAAAAAACGGGTGCGGTCTTAAATTCCGTCCGCGCGGCATCCTTCCCGATAACATCACCTGCACGCACATCAGACAGACCTGAAACAACACAGATATCCCCGCTGCGTGCGCATTTTTCGGGAACAAGCTTTTCCCCGTTCGGAAAATACAGCTCGTCAATCTTTCTTTCACCGGCGGGTGTTTCCACACGATCCTTCACAGCCAGCATCCCCGACCGTACTTTTATATATGCAAGGCGCTTATCCCCGCGGCGGCGGATTTTATAACACACGCCGCAAAAGCTATCGCTTTCTTCGTTTTCCTCCGCAATTGACATTATACCCGAAATCAATGCATCTATATTCTCATCGCGCAGTGCCGAGCCCTGCCAGCACGGAAATATTTTCCCGTTCCTCACAAGCCGCCTCACGGTGCCGGAAAGCTCAACGCTTCCCTTCTCCATAAACTCATCAAAAAGCGCCTCGTCCCGCTCGGCAAGCTCCTCCGAAAAATCAGAAGAAAAGTCAATCACATCACGGCTTAATCGAGCGTGAATATCCCGGAGCGCACCGGGAACATCCGCAGTTGCAAGATCAGCTTTGTTTATAAAAAAGAAGGTAGGTACATTATATTCCCGCAAAAGCCGCCACACGGTCTCCGTATGGCTCTGCACTCCCTCCACCGCGCTTATAACAAGAAGCGCATAATCCATAACCGATATTGCACGCTCGGTTTCTGCGGAAAAATCGGAGTGACCGGGAGTGTCGATGAGCGTTAATGTGCGCCCGCCATACTCTATCCGCGCCGCATCGGAAAACACAGTTATCCCGCGCTCACGCTCAATCTCGCTCCAGTCAAGGCAGGACTGACCGTCATCCACGCGTCCGAACGTGCGGATGGTATTTGTGTGGTATAAAATCCGCTCGGAAAGCGTTGTTTTACCCGCATCGACATGTGCAAGTATGCCAAGCGTTATGCTCATCTTATCTCACCTCTCAAATGTACGAAATGCAATTCATGAGCCGCAAGGCTCAATTCATGAAATCTCAGATTTCAATTCACGCCGTAAGGCATTGTTAGTTCCGGGTCAATGGTTTCTTCAATTCGTTCTCTGCCTACTTGTGCTAACCACAATTTGAATGGCTCCGCTTTCGGCGACGGTATTGATTGAATGATTCGCAAAAGTTGTTCAGTATCAGCGACATCTGTATTATACGATTTGCCATCGGTATGTGATTTTAATTTCAGTTGACTACAATTTGTAGCCGACTCGTTTCCTTCTTTTTTTAGGCGAGTTTTAAGAACACTCCAATACTTTCTTGGATTTGGACTATCCGTCAACACACCAACCACATCAACAACAGAAAAATACCATTCTTCTGTTTCTTCGTTCCATGCAGTTCTTATTCTTTTATCATCAAACATCTGTATTTTATTATCCATATGTATAACCTCCATAAAAGAGTTTTATCACAATATATTTTTGTCCCTTGTATATCAAAGTTTATGATTTTGTCAAGTTAGGGACAAAAAATTTTGTTTTTTTAAAGGCTTCCCCTTGAGGGGAAGCTGTCACGAAGTGACTGATGAGGTGTTAATTCCCTTCAGTATATCCTCACAAACACTCTCAAATCTTTGATTAACATCAAGATTAGAATATCTTAACACGTTAATTCCTAAACCATTTAGGAAAGCATCTCTTTTTGCGTCATTCTCAATGCCTTTTTCTTCATAATGTTGTGAACCATCAAGTTCAATAACAATTTTAGCCGATGCAATATAGAAATCAACGATATAATTGCCAATCACCTTTTGTCGATTAACAGTTATAGGTAAAGTTTTCAG
>JAFQVE010000095.1 GCA_017408185.1 Oscillospiraceae bacterium
ATGACGGGTCAAGAGAGAAAATCGTGCCATCCTTCATTCGACCGATAACAGAAAGCATATCCTCTTCCTCCAGATCAGGGCGGATATTCGGAGCAACTTCTGCATAAATGCTCTCAAAATCGCTTCCGGTCATATGCCTTATCATATCAAAAATGTGCGGATGGTCGCAAAGTGCGCCGCCGCGGAAGCGTGAATCTCCGTCTTTTATGCTTACGCGCTTGCCGTAGCTCTTTTCCGGAACTCCCTGCCACGGGAATGCCCATACGGGAGAAAGGGTTATGTTTGTTGCGTTAAATGACTTAATTTTTCCGATTTCGCCGTTTTTGACAAGTTCTTTAAGTCTTGCGATAACAGGATTATAATGCATCTCAAGCTCTATCTGACAAACGAGGTTATTCTCGTCAACGAGCTTTATCATCTCGTCGTATTCAACCATATCAAAGGTCGGAACTTTCATAGACAGAATATGAATTCCGCGCTCTGCGCAAAGCTTCATCTGGCGAAGGTGGTCGCTGTTTTCACTTGCAAGAACAACAGCTTCAATCTCGGGATGTGCATCGAGCATTTCAAGCTCGCTGTCGTAGCACGGAATACCTTCAACGCTGTCAAGAAATATCTTCTTTACATCATCATTGGCTGTTGATACTGCAACCCAATCAAGCTTCGGGTTTTCTTTGAGCACCTGATAATATTTTCTTGTATGGCCGTGAGTCATACTCATCATAGCAATCTTTAAAGGCTTCATAATTACATTACCTCTCTTTCGCCACTGAGTGCGGATTTCTTTGCCATACCAATAAGCGTGCAAAGGTTTTTATCCGCAGAAAGCATTTCATCGGAAGTGTTGTTCTGAGCAACAGAGAACGCTGCTCTTACAATTGCGATTTCGTCTATTGAAAGTCCGTAGAGTTCAAAATCGACATCGGTGTATTTCTTGTTTTCGCTGCCGAATACATAGATGGAATCCTGCTTCAGCTGTGCATCAACAACGACGTCGCAAGCGATACCGCGCTGTGAAATGATCTCGTGCTTATCCTTTTCAATTTCGCCTTTTGCAAGTGTAGCCGAAATTTCAATCGTGCAGACAACGCCATCCTCTGTTGTTGCAATAGTGTTCATTACGTTGCCGTTTTCCATAACGGTTATGGATTTTATTTTTCTCTGCAATATAAACTGGCAGAGGTCAAGCTCACGGTAAAGTGCTTCATAAAGGTCTTTTCCACTCTCAACTATTCTTGCAACGCGCATTACGCTTACACCGACAAGTGTGCCGTTGTTTACGATATTTTTAAGCTCGACAAATCTTCTTTCACTTCTGTGCGAAAGAATCGGAATTTCTTTTCCGTCGATTACAACTGTTTTTGCATCTTTTAATACTGCTTTTTTATCTACCGAATACTTTTCGAGCAGAAAATCAAGCTTTTCCTGAAGGTTTTTCATTATTGACAGCTCCTTTTCTTTAAAGCATTTTTACTCTGGGTCTATATTTTTCAAGATATTTTGCGTTCTTCTCATCGCCGCCCGGTGTGTTTGCGCTTGACCATACAGGCGGTGTGATACCGCGGTCGATGCACTGCTTGACGGTTTCGATTTCAAGAAGATGCGCTATATAGAAATCTATAATATTCGATACCGGTGCGATTGGTGTGTCGAGCCCCGGAACATTTACGACAGCATCGCCGACCGGATTAAAGTCCTCAATGCAGACATCTGCATAATCAAAGAGATTTTTCTTGTTCGGATGGCGGATGAAATGATCCTCCGGCATTTCCTTCTGCCACGCCTCACTTGATACAGCGATAATCTTAACGCCACGCTTCTTTGCTTCCTCCGCCGCGTCAATCGTTGCAGGATTGATACCAATGTTGTGGAAGATGATGAGGACATCGTCTTTCTGCAAATCATAGTATTTTAAAATTGCACTGCCATAGTTTACTGTTCTTTCAAGCTCAAGATATTTAAGTGCCTGATTGAATACAGAAAGACCCGTTTCCATAATCGGGTTGATACAGGAAAGACCTCCTGCGCGGAAGAACATCTCGCCAACCGGGAGGGTTGTATGCCCTCCGCCGCCGAATACATTGATAAGGCGGTCGTTTGCGATTGCATCACACATAAGCGATGCCGCCGCTTTGATATTCTCGGACTGAGTGCTGTTTACCTGCTCAAAGTTTTTG
>JAFQVE010000096.1 GCA_017408185.1 Oscillospiraceae bacterium
AGGGCTTCATCCGCTTGTAACGCTCATCGCAATGTATGTGGGGCTTAAAATGTTCGGCATTGTGGGTATGTTTATGCCGATCCCCATCGCGCTTATCAAGCAGTTTTACGAATGGGGTTCTTTTGATTTTGTGAAAAAGGAAATGTAGCATACATTCAAAGGGGACCTCTTGCGGTCCCCTTTGTAACCCCACGCTTATGCCGCTGGATAAAGCCCCGGAGTGGCAAATTTTGTCTGCCGCTCCGGGGTTAAAAAGAAAGGAAAAAAACGAACAATCTAAAACATATCGGGGATATCTTCGTTTCTGGCGAGGATTTCGAAGCTCTCTAAAAGCTCGCGTACCTCGGAAACGCCCACAACATACTCCGGTGCTTTTCCGTCCACCGATGCGGCATACTGCCGCTCGTTGACGTAGAACAGCTCAAATGTGGTTATTGCGCCGGATTTAAGCTTCGTCTGCACCTTTATAACGCTCTCGCCCTTTTGCATACCGCTTGCGAATTCGCCTGCAATGGTAAAGCGGACAGTGCGCAGGAACAGGTTCGTGGCGTTCTTGTTCTGCATCGTCTTTCCGTCATACGTTCCGATGAGCTTGTTGTCTTTTACCTCAAGCTTCATCGTGTGGTTCTCTCCTCCCGGAAGCGAATATGTGACGGTGTCGATATCTTCAGAGTTATAGAACCATATAAGCTGCATGATAATATCCGCATGGCTTAAGGATGTAAGGTCGATATCACCTTCCGTTGCGATGACGGTCGGAACGCCCTCAGGCATTACGTATCTGCCGCCGGTCGGTGTCCTGTCGCCGATAAGAAGAGATACGGAAAGGTCTTCGCTCGTTTTGAATTTGAGCTTTACAGGAGCTTCAAGCCCATACTTTGAAAGATCCTTGGGGTAATCCTCAACAAGGCTTTCGCCCTTTATTGCAATAACCTTATCAAGAAGCGCCGAATTTATAGTATCGGGGTTTGCATCGCGGTTTACAGGGCTTGTAAGCTTATAATCGGTGTGAAGCGCCGCCTCCGCCTGATCCTCGGGCACCTTTCCCGCATCTTCCTTGCGGATAACTGTTATATCCGCTTTTCCGGGACGGGAAACCGTAACCTCCGTAAGAAGGTCAACGGACGATACCGTATCAAACAGCTTGACATCGCGGTAATCGGATTTTGTCATCATAAGGATATCTGTTGTGCTTCCGCCGACGGTGTAAACCGTGTCGCGGTCTGTGCGTCGGATATAAACGCCCGTACCGAGCGGGGTTTCGCTTCCGATGAGAAGCGTTACCGGCTCGCCGCCCTTGAAGTTTACCTTTATCGTGCGTTGCGGCTTATCAAAGCCGAACATTGAATCCTCGCCTGTGCCGACCTCTTCAAGTGCCACTAAAAGTCCGACGAAGCCCGAAAGGGTTGTCATATCGCTCTCGTTATAAGCAAGAAGCGGGTCTGCGTTTCTCATTGTTGCGGTCTGCGCGCCGATGGAGTCCTCACCGTAATCTATGGCAAAGCTCTCACCCGTATCGGTAGTAATCTCAACAGACGCAACATCCTTTGACGAGCGATCTATTATTTTATTAAGCGAGCTTGAAACATTGTTGTTTATCGGTGTGCCGATATCATCATTTATCTGCGGAAACAGCTTTATAACCGCAAAGGCAACAGCCGCAACAACCACAAGCACTGCAAAGGATATTAAAACAGGTTTAAATTGTTTCATAAATAAACCTCCATTGCATTATCTGTTCTTTCTGCGGATAAAAACGAATATACCGATGGCAATTATAATAAGCGGAATAACGCCGATAAGAACTATTCTGAGTACTTTTGCACCGGATTCGGTTATATTGAGATCATAGCTTGAAACAACCTTTGGCTTTATCGCCATAGTGAGAGTGTCAGGATTTGAATACGTAACAAGCTGTGAAAGGAACGTGTTGTTATACGCACGTGCAATTCCGGCAACCTCTTCATCGGCAAAGCCTTCTGTTCCGAAAACGCAAACTCTTGCAATGCCCTCATTTCCGGTGTTGCCGAGCGCGCGCTCACCTATTGCCGCAGCGGTAAACGGACCGGAAGCGTCGCCGCTCTCGCGAGTAAGCACCTCTATCGGCTTATCTGTTGAAAGAAGCTTTGCATAGGATGATTTCTGCGTCTGCAAAAGCGGAACCGTTCGCATATAGCTCTTTTCCGTAAAGATAAGCTCAATGGGGCGCGTGCGCGGGAATATCGGCATAAGCTGCCCCTGCGCCGCATCGTCGATAAGATCGTTCTTTACCGTCTCACCCACCGGGAACGCCGGTGTCATATATGCATTGCTCTCATCGCAGACAAGATATGCCGGGAACTTAAAGCCCCACTCTGCAAGATAGCGCTCAAGCACGGGAAGCGTCGGCGTCTGCATTCCCCAGAAAACATAGAGATTGTTTCCGTCAATTGAGAGAAAGCTTTCAAGCGCGGAAATCTCCTCTGCAGTGAAATCGGCAGTCGGTGCCGCGATGACGAGGTTGTTGACTTCTACCGGTACTCCGGAGAGAAGGTCAACATCGCGCGTGTCAAAGTTATTGCCCTTAAATATGGTTTCAAGTGCTTTTACGTCCGCTTCATTATGCCCTGTTACAAAGCCTGCGTTTGAAACCTCGGGCGATGAAACGTAAAGAATTGCGCTTGAGAGCTTTTCTTCGCTCTGATAATACACTTTATTGGTGTTGTTTTCACCATAGGTGTATGCAAACTCTGCACTTTCAACTACGGTATAGCGCTCAGGCCCCTCGATAACAAGTGCGCGTGCCTGAGAATTTCTTGCCTTCGGATACTTCTCAAAGAACTGCGGGTTCTTGTTCGGGTCGATAAAGTCATAC
The DNA here is from genome assembly GCA_017408185.1 of Oscillospiraceae bacterium. The sequence continues at coordinate 2,855 of JAFQVE010000096.1, forward strand.
TTTACCTTACCGCCGGAATGGGTGTTGTATCTCTGAATCATTTCGAGCGTGCGGGTTGCCTGCTCGTTCTTTTCCATCCCTGCCTGGGTGGACAGGATGTAAATTTTTATCTCATCCTCAATTCCGGAAAGCATCTCCCTTGTGTCCTCGGAGAGAGAAAACTCTCCGGTTGTTGTAAGGTCAAGCTTTAAGGAAAAACGGTCGGTGAGAAACTGCGCAAAGATATTTACCACGATAATAATCGCGACAAACAGCGCAATATACACTGTGGACGCCGAGCCGTATTTGAATTTTCTCATATTAAAATCAAATTTCATATCCATATCTCTCCCCTCTTTAACTCCAGCGGCGTTTCTCTATTACGCGGGACGTAAAGAACAGGAACACTGCCGTAAGGCTTATAAAGTAAACAACATCAGAGAAGGAGAAAATCCCTCTGTAAAAGTTTACATAGCGTGTGATGATCGAGAGAAACGATGCGATTTTTGAAATAAAATCAATATCTGTGTTTGTGAATATAAGGTTTAAAAAGAAGAACATGGAAAGCGTAAGCATAGACAGGAGCGCCGACACAATCTGGCTTTCCGTGAGAGAGGACATAAACTGAGAAATTGCGATGTATGCCCCTGCTGCAAGGATGATTGCAACATAGTTTCCTATCGTTATCGCAGGCTCGGGTGTGCCGTAAAGATACGCAAGCAAGGGATAAACGAGCGTAAGGGCAAGAGAAATGATGAAAACCGTCATTGCTGCCCAGAATTTCCCGAGCACAATCTGCATTGTGGTGACAGGTGCGGTGAGAAGAAGCTGATCTGTCTTCTGCTTTTTTTCCTCGCTCCATATACGCATAGTCATAACGGGGATAAGAAGAATCATTGCAATGAGCATAATATTGAAGATATAGAGAAAGCCGCTCTGATAATAACCGATGCTGTTCATACAGTATACTATGTTCATAACAAGCGCAAAAACAGCACAGTAAACATAGCCTATACCGCCGGTAAAATACGAGCGCAGCTCGCGCTTATATATAGCTGTCATTACTTCTCCTCTCCTTTCTTTGTAAGGCGGGCAAATACCGCCTCGAGAGATACATCAACCGGAGCAAAGGAAAGAAGCGGAAGGTCTGCCTCTGCCGCGGCATAGAAAACATTCTTGCGGATATCCGCGCCCTCGTCTGCGGTAAGAATGAAGCTTCCGTTATCATATGCCACATCCGTAACGCCCTCAACTCCGCGCAGAACATCAACTATCTTTGCCGGATCACCGTCAACCTGGGCAGAGAACTTGTTCTCGCCGCCGATGTTATGCATAAGATTTTCGGTTTTATCATCCGCAACGATAAGTCCGTCGTTAATGACGATAACGCGCTCACATACAGCCGCAACCTCTGGGATGATATGCGTGGAGAGGATAACCGTGCGCGTCTCACCGAGATTTTTAATAAGGTTTCTTATCTCTACAATCTGGTTCGGATCAAGCCCTACGGTCGGCTCATCAAGAATGAGCACATCCGGATCTCCGACGAGCGCCTGCGCAATACCGACACGCTGCTTATATCCCTTCGAGAGATTTCTGATAAGTCTGCGGCGCACGTGAGACAGCCCGACAAGCTCACAAATGTGGTCAAGATGGCTCTTTCTCGGCTGTTTTGCGGACTTCAGCTCATACACAAAATTGAGATACTCATCAACCGTCATATCAAAATACAAAGGCGGCTGTTCGGGAAGATAACCGATGCGACGGCGCGCCTCAATCGCATCGTCAAGCACATCAAAGCCCGCGATGGATGCGCTTCCGCCGCTTGCGGAAAGATATCCCGTAAGGACATTCATCGTCGTGGATTTTCCGGCACCGTTAGGACCGAGAAATCCGACGATTTCACCTTTTTTTACCTCAAACGATATCCCGCGGACCGCTTCTTTCGGTCCGTACCGTTTGGTAAGGTTTGTAATCTTAATCATACTCTCTCAAACTCCCGGTAAAATAAAGTTTACGCCCGCGCCCGAAGGACGCGGGCGTATATCGTACATAATAAATAAGATAACAGAAATGCACGCTCTTTTGGTTAAATAATTGTGAATTATTCTTTTTCTTCCGTCACTGCAATGTGCAAATCAGTAAGCTGAACATCCTCAACAAAGTCCGGAGACTGCATCATAATCTCGGATGCGTTCTGAACCTTCGGGAATGCAATAACGTCGCGGATGTTGTCCGTGCCGGAAAGAAGCATTACAAGGCGGTCAAGACCAAACGCAAGTCCGCCGTGCGGAGGTGCGCCATAAGAGAATGCCTCTATCATATGACCGAAACGGTCATTTGCGGCTTCCTTCGTAAAGCCGAGTGCTTCAAACATTTTCTCCTGAAGATCGGAGGAGTGGATACGGATAGAGCCGCCGCCGGCTTCATAGCCGTTGATAACAATATCATATGCCTTTGCACGGGCAGATGCGGGATCAGACATCATTGTGTCAACATCCTCGTCCATCGGAGCTGTGAACGGGTGGTGCTTTGCAACATAGCGATCCTCTTCCTCGTCATACTCAAACAACGGGAACTCCACAATCCAGAAGATATCGTAACGGTCCGGATCAATCGCGTCAAGGCGGCGTGCACACTCACAACGCAGTGCGCCGAGAGATGCAAAAACAACCTCGTTGTTCCCGTCTGCAACAACAAAGATAACATCGCCGTTCTTTGCTCCTGCGCGGTCGATTATAGCCTTAACTTCATCCTCTGAAAGGAACTTTGCAAACGAGCTTGACATCGCGCCGTCCTCGGCAAGCTTCAGCCACGCAAGGCCCTTTGCGCGGTAGGTCTTAACCCACTCTGCAAGTCCGTCAATTTCCTTACGGGCAAACCTTGCACCGCCGTCAACCTTTATCATACGGACGCTGCCGCCGGCTTCGATTGCGCCGGAGAACACCTTGAACTCACATTTTGCCGCAATGTCGGAAATATCCTGCAGCTCAAATCCAAAACGCGTGTCAGGCTTGTCCGAGCCAAAGCGTTCCATCGCTTCCTTATATGACATACGCGGAAGCGGAAGCTTAATTTCCTTACCAAGAATTTCCTTCCAGAGACGTGCGATAAGACCTTCGTTTACCGAGATAACATCATCAACATCGGCAAAGCTCATTTCAAGGTCAATCTGCGTAAATTCCGGCTGGCGGTCTGCGCGCAAGTCCTCGTCACGGAAGCAACGCGCAATCTGCATATAGCGGTCAAAGCCTGCGAGCATCAAAAGCTGCTTATACTGCTGCGGAGACTGCGGAAGTGCATAGAACTTACCGGGATGAACGCGGCTTGGTACGAGATAGTCTCGTGCGCCCTCCGGTGTGGATTTTGTAAGAATCGGGGTTTCAATTTCAAAGAAGCCGTTTTCGTCATAGTAGTCACGCGCAATCTTTGTGATGCGGTGACGGAGCGCGATGTATTTCTGCATATCCGGACGGCGAAGATCGAGATAGCGGTACTTAAGACGTAAAACGTCGTTTACATCGCTGTTTTCAACAATCTCAAACGGCGGTGTCTGTGCCTTCGAGAGAATACGCATATCCTCGGCGAGAATCTCAACTGCACCGGTCGGGATGCGGTCTGTGATCGCGCCCTCACCGCGGCTTCTTACCGTACCGCGGATTGTGAGAACAAACTCGCTTCTTACCGTGAATGCCTTCTTGAAAAGCTCTGCATTTTCCGCTTCGTCAAATGTACACTGCACAATTCCGCTTCTGTCACGCAGGTCGATAAATATAAGACCTCCGAGGTTTCGCATACGCTGAACCCATCCGCAAACGGTTGCGCTCTCGCCGATATGCTCTGCGCGGAAATCTCCGCAGTATTTTGTTCTTTTCATTCCCGTAATATTTTCCATTTTATTTTAACCTCCAATTGAAGCTTTTATCGCATCTGCCGTAAGTGCACATTCTGTCTGCTCACCGCTGTCCATATTCTTAAGGGTGATTTTTCCATTGTCAATTTCGCTGCCGCCGATAACCGCGCTGTATCTCGCACCAATTTTTCCGGCGTATTTCATCTGCGCTTTGAGCGAGCGGCCGGTTGTGTCGCGCTCTGCCGATACGCTAAGCGCGCGAAGCTCATACACCAAAGAGTTGGAAACGCTTTCCGCACGCTCCTCTGCATACGCAATAAACACATCCGGAACAAGACGGTCGGAAGGAAGCTTTCCCTCTGCCTCAAGAGTCAGAAGCAGCCGCTCTATTCCACAGCCGAAGCCAAGGCCTGCAGTCTCCGGTCCGCCCAAAGTTGCGACAAGGCCGTTGTATCTGCCGCCGCCGAGAACTGTGGACTGTGCACCGAGGCTTCCGGAAACAAACTCGAAAACGGTGTTTGTGTAATAGTCAAGCCCGCGCACCAGCATCGGGTCAAGCTCATATTCAATTCCCGTTGCATCAAGATAAGAACGAAGCTTATCAAAATGCGCACGGCACTCATCACAGAGATAATCCGTAATCTTCGGTGCATCCTTTGCGACAGACTTGCATATATCGCTCTTGCAGTCAAGAATCCGCATAGGATTGCGGTCAAGTCGGTCGTTGCAGGTGTCGCAAAGCTCGCCCTTTCTTGTCTCAAAATACTTTTTAAGTGCGGCGTGATATTCCTTGCGGCATTCCTTGCATCCGCAGGAATTTAAATGAAGCGTGGTGTCAGTGATTCCAAGCTCACGCAAAAGCGTTGCACCGAGAGAGATAACCTCGGCATCAGCTGAT